>JADJFV010000036.1 GCA_016708435.1 Leptospiraceae bacterium
TAACGTTAAGCGTTGCCGTCGTGCTCCACCTTGACTCCGAGCCAACAGTATACTGTGCATATTGCGTGACACATCGTCCGTGGCGCGTAATATGCGTTATCCTTCTTAAGCAAAAAGTCCGAACAACAATATTGCCAGGCTCGGAGCAAGAGAGTGAACCAGCATCGAACCCACGTTCACTCTCGCAGTGGCAATGCTCAGTTATGCGGGATGACTCGAACTTCACGAATAAAGTCAGACAAATAGTAGACTTAATTCTTCAACCGTTCGAATGCAACACACCCATTTATTCCGTGCGATTCCTATGAATGCAAATAGGACAAATAATATCAACTAAAAATAATTGATGCAATTACGATTCTTAAAATATTTTCCAACAAAAGTTTTGGATAACAAAGAAACAAGAAAGCCAAATTATGAACACGATAAATTATTTACTTAGAACGGGATAACCCTTATTTACCCCGAAAATAAGTCTGGCAAAGTGAATATTTTATTTTAAGAAACAATAGACAGTTTTCTTACTTCGATTTTTACACCTAAGCACAAAGAAGCCCAAACCTTTTTTAGAAGAACCAAGTCTCAGGGTTTATCTATTTTTGTTTCCAATACCGAAAGAAAAACCTTCCAACTTAACTTCTTAACTATCGAATGAATCTAATTCTATTTAAGAAAACAAATCAGCCTTAATTTAAAAAAAAAGTCAAAACACACTTGCTGACCCGTGATACTTAAAACAATTTAAAATATGCTCTCGTTCGCCCGTTCATCATTTATTTTTAAACCAACCTCAAAATTCCTTGCCTTTCAATCTGTTTTGATTGAACAAATGAAATATAGCCGAGTCATTTCGCATAACGTTAAGCGTTGCCGTCGTGCTTCCTAGCATGACTCCGAGCCAAAAGTATACTGTGCATATTGCGTGACACTTCAGTTCGTGGCGCGTAATATGCGTTATCCTTCTTAAAACAAAAAAGTCCGACAACAACAATATCGCCAGGCTCGGAGCAAGAGAGTGAACAGCATCCGAACCTAGTTCACTCTCGCAGTGGCAATGCTCAGTTATGCGGGATGACTCGAACTTCACGAATAAAGTCAGACAAATAGTAGACTTAATTCTTCAACCGTTCGAATGCAACACACCCTTTTATCCCGTGCGATTCCTATGAATGCAAATAGGACAAATAATATCAACTAAAAATAATTTATGCAATTACGATTCTTAAAATATTTTCCAACAAAAATTTTGGACAACAAAGAAACAAGAAAGCCAAATTATGAACACGATAAATTAATTACTTAGAACGGGATAACCCTTATTTACCCCGATAATAAGTCTGGCAAAGTGAATATTTTATTTTAAGAAACAATAGACAGTTTTCTTACTTCGATTTTTAAACCTAATCACAAAGAAGTCAAAACCTTTTTTAGAAGAACCAAGTCTCAGGGTTTATCTATTTTTGTTTGAATACTAAAAGCAAAAACTAACTCAGCTTAACTTCTTTACTATCGAATGAATCTAATTCTATTTAAGAAAACAAGTCAGCCTTAATTTAAAACGAAAAAGTCAAAACACACTTGCTGACCAGTGATACTTAAAACAATTCTAAATCTGCTCTCGTTCGCCCGTTCATCATTTAATTTTAAACCAGCCTCAAAATTCCTTACCTTTCAATCTGTTTTGATTGAACAAATGAAATATAGCCGAGTCATTTCGCATAACGTTAAGCGTATCTGACGTTGAAATAAAACGGAAAAATGCGGTAGCACTTTTTTCGTTTTATTTCAATGTCTCCGAGCCAACAACTACTAGCAAGTCCTGTGACTGAACGGATGGCACATAAACTTGCTTATCCTCTCTTGCAAGTTTTGTGACAGTAGTGAAGGCACTGGACTTGCATGAGTTCAACAAATATACTACAAAGTGTGGCTAATACAACTAAGCCGGCTCGGAGCGAGAAGCCTCACAGCTTCCGAACATTGTGAGGCTTTGAAGCAGATCACGCGAAGTTAGACGGTGTTTTAGGTTCGCGTAATACTAATAAGCCTCAACTGACGCTTTACTAAAACCAGTCCCGACACGATGTCGGGTGTAATACTTACTCCGTTTTCCAATACGATTCCTTTTATATGTTGGGTTTGCGAAGTTGCTTGTCAATTCTATTCTGTAGCAATTTCCGCAAATCCAATGTTAGGCGCGTAATAAAATATTATTTATTATCCCTTCTAATAATTTTTATAAACTTCACCATCATAAATAATTCGATACTTTACGGTTTCATTTAAAATGTATTTGTATTTGAATTGTTTATATTCAAATTTCTTTTGCAGTAATTGATTACACCTTCCCAACCACCACCGTAAGGAGGATTTTTGCATCTGCCAGTAGTAGTATAATAAGCCGGGGAAATTTTTACTAAGTTAATTATTTTTTTATCACGGTTTTCTGTATTCTTGAATTTTTCAGCTTTATTCGGGGAAATCGAAAACAAAGACTTTGAATTAATAGTATCAGAATTTTCTATAGGGTCTTTCACTTCTAAAATTGCTAATATTCCATTAGGTCCGTTTGTTTCTAAATAAGTGAAATGTGAACGAATAGGAAATGCTTTTCTCTGAAAATCATATTCTCCGATGTGAAAATCGGATGTAATTGCGTATTTATACTTGCGATAGTCCTGAAAATTTTTCTTGTCCTCTTGGTATTTGAATTCATTCTCGGAATAATCCTTATAATTTGCAATATCTGGATTTTCTTTGAAATTAAACCAAGATAGGTCAAAATATTTTTTGCGACTGCTATCTCTTAAATCTATAATTTCATCTACTTTTATTTTAGCAGCTTTTGCAATGCTGTCTATATCTTGCGTTGAATTTACCCAGTTTATTTTTTCATCAAATTCTTCTTGTTTAATACTTCCATTTTTCAAAGCAATTTCAAAATCTTCTTTAGCCCCTTTAAAGTCTCCTGAGAGAACTTTTGAATTGCCTCTATTTTCAAATGCATTTTCATCTTTAGGATTCAAAGAGATACATTGTGAATAGTCCTCAGTAGCCTCTTTGTATTTTTTTAAGTTATATTTAGCATTACCTCGACTATTATATGTGTCTGCATTGTTTGGATTCAGTTTGATAGCTTTTGAATAATCT
This sequence comes from Leptospiraceae bacterium, assembly GCA_016708435.1. Lineage (NCBI taxonomy): Bacteria > Pseudomonadati > Spirochaetota > Leptospiria > Leptospirales > Leptospiraceae > Leptospiraceae bacterium. The sequence goes on from JADJFV010000036.1 coordinate 3,151, forward strand.
TCAATAGCACCTTTGTGGTCTTCTAAATCTCCTTCTACATCACCTCTCAGAACATAAAAGTCACTGTCTTCCGAATTTATCATTATCGCCTTATTCAAATCATCTATCGCTTCCTTACGATTTTCTAAGCTTCTCTTGGCTAAAGCACGATTATAGTAAGCATTTGCATTTTTAGGATTTATGGATATTGCCTTTGTAATATCTTCTATTGCTCCTTTGAAGTCTTGATTATCAGATTTTAAATTTCCTCTTTCGTGATAAAAGTCAGCATTATTTTTTTCATTTTCAATTTTTTAGTTAAATCTTCAACTTTTTTAATCTATCATCCTTCCCGATCGCTTTGGAATCTTTTGCTGCGGTGTTCTCGTATTTCTTCCGTCCCACAAAACGACAGAAATAAAATCATTACTATAAAAACCAATTTATCGCCCTCTTAATTCCCATCTTACTTATTTACCGTCCTCTTTAAAGTTTGACGGAAAGTCTTTCCGAGACACGATGTCGAGGAAACCTATTACTAAATATTCTAGCGTCAGTTCCTTTTCAGAGCGTGGTCGAACCTAAAATGCCGTCTAACGTTAAGAGTATCCGACGTGACTTTGAAACTCGAAAGTGCGATAGCACCTTTTGAGTTTCAAAGTCATGTCTCCAAGCCGAACTATTACTAGCAAGTCCCGTGACTGAGTGTAGGGCGCAAAACTTGCATTATTCTCTTGCAAGTTTTGTGACCGGAACGAAGGCACTGGACTTGCGTAAGTTCAACAAAAATACTACAAAGTTTGACTAACACGACTTTGCCGGCTTGGAGCAAGGTGACGGACAGCTTCCGATATAGTCCGTTACCGCAGTGGATACTCGCAGTTATGCGCTTTGCCTCGTACGACTCCGATAAAATCTGACAAGAACTAAACTCGTAACTCGATAAAATCTAGCAAGTAATTTCCGTCCACGCGTTTACTATATGTTTACCTATGATAAAAAACTTCAACTAAAAAAACTTTAAGTTAATGCGATTCTTGAAAATTTCTTTCTACAAATAAATAGGAAGGCTTAGAATCAAAAAAATGTTTCATAATTCTATGCGGGCAAACTTATAAATAGAAAGTCAATTGAAGAATTCTATTCAGTCATACTTAAACCCAAAGTGCAACTTGTTTGATTCTAATAGTAATTCTTAAAATATCAATAAAGTTTCGGATAATTCTTATTATCCAGCTTATATTTAATATTTTTATTCTTATATTTTTATTTAATTTTTAAACTTAAAGATACAAAGCAGTTCTTAAAATACCAAAAGAGTCTCGGATAATTCTTATTATCCAGCTTAAGTTTAAAAGCTAATCCTTTTCAATATTGCAAAATCTATTTCCGTCATCTTAAAAGTAATTACTACGTCTTTCAAATTTCTAATCTGTATTTCTCATAATAAAAGTCCAAAATCAGAACTCCTTTCAATTTTATTTAGAACAATCGTAAATCCTGCGTTTCACATTATTTTTCGAATCCAGCCATAAAAAACAATCTTTTTCCATTCTTCTACAATCTGTTGGATTAACTAAATGAAATATAGCGAGGCATTGCGCATAACGTTAAGAGTATCCGACGTGACTTTGAAACTCGAAAGTGCGGTAGCACCTTTTGAGTTTCAAAGTCATGTCTCCAAGCCGACCAACTACTAGCAAGTCCCGTGACTGAGTGTAGGGCGCAAAACTTGCATTATTCTCTTGCAAGTTTTGTGACCGGAACGATGGCACTGGACTTGCGTAAGTTCAACAAAAATACTACAAAGTGTGACTAACACGACTATGCCGGCTTGGAGCAAGGGACGGGCATCATCCGAGCTTAGTGAGTCGCCGCAGTGGATACTCGCAGTTAGGCGAAGAAACCGTGCCATTAATAGAATATGCCCTTTCTTTTCTTCATCCGTTCAGATATTTCAAATACCTATTAACCACTCCACTAAAGATACTATATGATCCGGATTCGTAAGATTAGCTGCATTGCTTATGTATTTCGTTTTTAAATTAGCATATATTTCTGATGCCATCTTGTTTTCTATGGCTGCTCCAATATAAAAAATATGCGGCTTACAATTATTTTTCTTAAATGCACTACTGATTCGATCAATTGCTGTCTTAGCCGTTTTCCAATGTTCATCAGCTCCAGCAGGATCTATTCCACCTTTCAATTCACCTAACGCTAAATAGTTTTCAGGAATGCTAATTGCTTCTTTAAGAGTTTGCTCAAAGGGTGTTTTAAGAAGTATTATATCAATGTTATTTTTCACTATTGGAACGGTAACATTAAAATACAGAGTTCTTATTCCTTTTGTTGTCTTCCAAGATAATCCTTTTGCATTTTCAATTTCAACATCGTCTGTTATATCTTTTGAAGAAATCCATTTTTTAGCACTATCATTCAATACATGGAAGTTTATGCCGGTTAATCGCAATGAAGATACAATGGAAAGGCATAATTTTTTTTGTGCTAAAGCTCCAACAACATTTCGCATTGAGCCACCGAGAGAATCACCTTTGGTAAGCAAAAAGCGAAAAATTAATTCTTCTTTGAACTTATCGCCAGCCGGTATTAAGAAATTTTTAATGAACTCCTGAATAGCGGTTTTGCATCCTTCTTCGCCAAGATGAACAGCGGCTTTATCCGATATGCCTGAAGCTGCGATTAAACCATTTTTTATTTCAGATAAAGAAATTAACTGTTCTGGTTTCAACAAAGTTTTAATGCGATTTTGTAAAACTCTTGCTTCTTCAATATATGGAGTTGCTCTTCTATTTTTTTCTAATGCTATTGAAATAAAACCCGCACGAGTTTCATTATACGAAGTAATTAAGTCTTCATACTTTGCGATGTGACTAGAGTAATTTATCATTCCTTTCTCCAAATATAAACACACTTTCTCAATGATTCTCCGTGTTCGCCCATTTGTTGACTGCTATTTCCTTTTCCAATTGGAAGTATTGAAATTTCATCCACAGTGAATCCAATTTGATTGGCAATATCTGATAAAATTAAATCTACTGAGATACTTGCTCCAGCGTATCGAACATTATCATTGACCATTATAACCCGACCACCTGTTTTAAGGACTCTATAGAGCTCGTACACTACACAAGACATTTCATAAAAGTAACCTTTTATCATTCTTGGTAGACCATTATTATTCAGTGTCTTAGATGTTTTTTTAAATTCTAGAAAATTAATTATTTCTTGTAGTAAATCGTGATTTTGCGCTATGTTCAAAGGGATTATCCAATTTGGATTGATGCCAAGTAAATCCTTTTCTCTATTTTCGACCGTACAGCTTAGCATTTCTTGCCTTAATGCTAAAAGTTTTTTTTCATCTATGCCAAGCATGGCTAATTCAAGAGCATAGGTTCTTGTATAGTCATAGCGATTACAATAAGGAGGTGATGTCATCACAAAATCAATAGTATCCCCCTTTAATATTTGGCAGTTCAAACAACCAAGAGCCACCAATAATTTGAATAGCTCCTTTCTGTTCAATAGATTTTTTAAAATCAAAGAGACTATTCATTGTTAGTCCCTTCGAATCTGAAATTATTTCTTCAAGTTTTTCTGAAATGGCATGATTAAATTGTTTGATTTCACCTTTATTGAAGGGGCGTGCACCTATGCAACGACCTGATCGTTGATCCCATCGCAGGTATTGACCATCTTTCCGTGTAAAACTAATATTTTCAAGGATACAAATTAAGGCAAATAGTAAGACTTGTTGAACTTTGGTATTTTCATTTTTCATACAAGCAAGATATTTTTTAATCAAGCTATCATTCTCATCTGAGTAAGCCCCGTTGGTAATTTTCAAAACATTATATTCAATATAATTTTCTTGGTTTATCCATGGTTTTTTCTCTTTCCAAAAAAATAATCTGCTAAAATCAGTTTCAGAATAGTCATTCAATAATAAATTTCTAGATTTTATGAGTTCTTGTCCAATATGTAGTAATTCGATACCGACTGAATTGATTCCCAAATCACTAGCAGCAAATAAAGCAGCACCGCTACCAGCAAATGGGTCTAACACAGTATTTGCCTCTTTCATGTTATACTTATTCAAATAATGTATAACTAAATCAGCAGAAAATCTCTTCTTTATATTTATACCATCTATAAAAGGAATTTTTTTATTAGCTTGAAAACTTACAATTTGACGATTCAAAGAATTATCTACATGCATTATACCGTGAAATCTATTTTCAAGTTTCTGGTCTAAATCTGCTATACGCTCGATAAAAGGTTTATCTTTCTCTAAAGTATTGAAATCTGCGATTACCGTTTCTGAAACTAATTCCATTAATCCCTCCTAAGTTAAAATACATGTATGGCTTTAAGAAACAAACATATAAAATAAAATCCCAATAGCCATGCACAATAATAAATAATATAGGTATCCATTTTTCAATATTAGTTAAAGGATGATACTTTTTTTTTTTTTTTTACCTTCTTCAAGTCTCTTCCATTCTTCCCCTATAAGGCGCAAATGGTAAAACTCTTCTATCATATTTAGAACGACAAATTTTCCACGATTTAACTAAGGATACGAGATTACTAGCTTTAACCAAAAAATACCAGATAAAATTCCAGCAAGAGGAAGTAGTAAATGCAAAGGTCTTAATTCAGTGGAGACATCTTTTTGAAATAAAAAGCCAATAACTGCCAAAATACTCGTATTAAGTGTCAAAAAAAAAGAATTTGCCTTTTGTCTATTCTCTGCGACCTTTTCTATGGAATCGTGATATATTTTATAAAGTTCAAGTATATCATTTGTTTGAAATGAGTTTTTTAATTGCGAAATATTCCTCTCTGTCTTTTTCCTTGCCATTACCTAGAACCATTAATAAGTGTTTTTAAATTATCCCATGTCCAGTTATAAACTTTGTCATTATTTTTTGCTTTATTCGGTTTTGTGCAATTTTTATTTGAATAACCAGCTAATAGAAAATATGGAATGCTTTCTTCCTGTGCAATCGATAACTCTACAGAGACTCCGCTTGCAGTATGCGTGTATTCACCACAAAGGACTATTACGAGATCACAACCTTTAATCCGGGTTCTTGCTTTTGCTTGCCAATTAGATGAAATTGCTTCTTTAATTGAAAAGTCTGCAATACTAAATGGAGTATCCGGATTTTTTGCTTGTCCGACTAACATTTCCTTAATACCTAAATCGTGATCGTAATCAAAACTAATAAAAACTCTTTTCATTTTCTTTCTCCTCAATTTCATTAACTTGCAAATATATAGCCAGTGTATTTATTTCTAAATTCAGAAAACATCTTCAAACAATTTATTATATAAAAAAAATTTGGCACGGTTTTTCGCCTAACGTTAAGAGTATCCGACGTGACTTTAAAATTCGAAAGTGCGGTAGCACCTTTTGAATTTTAAAGTCATGTCTCCGAGCCACCGTATAACTAGCAAGTCCTGTGACTGAACGGATGGCACGCAAACTTGCTCTTTTTTGCAAGTTTCGTGACAGTAGTGAAGGCACTGGACTTGCGTTAGCTTTCCAAATAAACTAAAAAATTTCACTTAAACAACCAGCCGGCTCGGAGCAAGAGAGTGAACAGCTTCCGAACATAGTTCACTCTCTTAGCGGATACTCGCAGTTAGGCGGTGTTATTTGACCTTTTACACAAAAGTTTCCTTTTCTATTTTCTTTTTTTCAATTCTATTCAAATCAAGTTTTTCTGAAAGAAGATCGAGAAATTCTCGCTCTTTCTGGTTAACTTCTTTATCAGAATATGCAAGAATACAAGCATAGATATACATAGTTGATTCTAACTCATATTTTTTTGCAATGTTAATTATTTCTGGTAAGCCATATGGCTTTTCAAAGACTTTCATCAACTGATTAATTAAATCCCTTTTTTTTACACCTACCGATTCTAATAATTCTTGTGTAAAAAATGCATCTTCATCTTCAGAATCCAAAAACAAATCTTCAATGATCTCATAAGTTTGAGCTTCTTCTTCATCGGAGATTGTTCCATCTATACCAGACAACAATGCCATGATACTAACAAAATGCTTTTGCAATTCTACGGCTTCATTGAAATCATCGCTCTCAATATTTCCATCGCCATCATCGTCAAATACGTCAGCGATAAAGTTTGCTCCCGTTTGTAACGCTTTTGCTGCACCTTTTCTTAAATCCTTATCTGCTAAAACTGTCATTAATACTCCAAAAAATGCCATAACTTTTTCTCCTAGAATTTACATTCCACTATCAAATTGAATTTTAAAACTTGAAATCTTATTCGTTTGGACTTGAACCATTCCAGTAAAATTTGTTATACGATTATTTGGAAAATTATTAACCGGAATAGGTCCATTCCCAAGTAAATTATCATCTGCATCATACACACTAACTGTTAAGATAGCCACAGACATATCAGAGCCAGATGAATTTTTTAGTTCGCCATATACCTCAGTAAACATACCCATTTGGTTTCTAAATCCGACCTTTCGATATGCTAATCCTTTTCCTAAATCAATCCATGCATTTGCTTTTTCTTTTTGTGCTTTTAAAATTCTAGCTTTAGCAATTATTTCATACTTCGATTTAGGAAAATTTTCAATTATCTTTCCATATTCTGCGATAGCACTATCAAATTGATTTTTTTCATACATTCCATCGCCAGAATTAATCAAAACAGTTACTGAATCGTCAATTTTTATAGTTTCAATATTTTTTATTTCTTCATTAGCTTTTTTTGCAAAAGGTGTTTCAGGTGCTTTAGATAAAACCTTATTTAGTAAACTAATTGCTTCATCATAATGTTTTGAAGTTTTTTCACTTTCCGCTCTGGCAAGCAAAGAACTAGGTGTTTCTTGGAATTCTTTGATTTCATTTTTCAGTTTCTCATTCTCTATTTTTACCGATTCATAATCTCTTTTAAGTTTATCATATTCCCCTTTGGAAATACCACAATTTTGAAATGATATGACGACAAGTGCCATAATTGTAATTATTTTATTCATTTTCCCTCTTCTCGTTAGTTTTAAGTTATTCGGGGTATTATGAATTTGTCAAATAATACCGCCTAACGTTTAGAGTATCCGACGTTGAGAAAATGGGAAGAAAATGCCCCAAGCATTTTTCTTTCCATTTTCTCAATGTCTCCGAGCCAACAACTACTAGCAAGTCCTGTGACTGAACGGATGGCACGCAAACTTGCTCTTTTCTGCAAGTTTCGTGACAGTAGTGAAGGCACTGGACTTGCATGAGTCTGACAAAAATACTAAAAGTTTTCACTTTCACAACTAAGCCGGATCGGAGCAAGAAGCCACATCTTCTCGTGGCTTCGCAGTGGATACTCTTTGTTAGATGCCGTTTCCTCTTCTAAATGTTACAGTTTATAAAAAGTATTTGATACAATTCTTTCACATCAGTTGTTTTAGTTAGGATATCATTTATTATTTTTTTAAATTTTTCAAGAAAACTACCATTTACAATACTTGAAATAAATTCAGAATCAATTCTTTCTTTTGTAATCCAAACTCCGAACGGCCAACGGGTGTTAGGATCATTACTACTATCAATAAGCTCAGTAAAAATATCTTGCAAATCAGTTGATGAATTATTATTTTTATTGAGTATTCCATAAAATATTTTTGATAATTGAGAATCAAATGAAATACCTATGAAAAATTGATTTTTCCAATTTTTCGGTTTTAATAAAATTTGTGAATACTTTTCTCCAAATTTATTGTGATATTCAACATTTTCTATTCCTTCAAATGATGTATATGTATCTTTAACCTGTTGTTTGAATACTGATAATTTTTCAAATAAAAGATTATCTTCAAATTCTGATATATAATTTGTTAATTCTATCGAAATATTTTTTATTTCTTTTAATCTATCTATTTTATTTTGAAAATTATTCAATTCATTAATCTTAAAATTTTCTTCAATTAAATTTATTATTTCTTCCTTCATAGCACTCTCTCCTTGTCTTTCAAAGAATAACCCTTTCAAATAATCTTGATATTGAATTAGTGAACTTTCTAATAATACTGTTTATCACTTTTAATACTTGGTAGTATTTTTTCTCTCAAGGAATTCAACCAACCTAAAATATCTTTTTGAAAATTAACTTCTTTAAACCTATTCTTTAAGAGATTTCTATTGTCGTTTGATAAACTATAATTAGAAGGATAACCTCCATATCTAGTTAGATATAATACATATATCTGATCAATTTTATATCTATAATTAATCTCATTCTGAATATATCTATCTATTTGCTTTTCTTGGTCAACAGCTCCGTATATTTTATTTTCAATGATAATCGTAGCTTTTTTAATCAATTCTTGCATCAATCCTATTCTCTTCCGCTGTAATATTTGGTGATTCAATATCTGTATCTTCGAATGGAATTTTAATATATTTTAAGAACTCACTTAAAAGAATATATTTATTATTTTTTGATATTGAAATAGTTTTGTTAAAATTCGGCTATGAGCATTTTCATTGCATATGGGCTAACTAATCTTGTCCATATTGCGTTTATATAGTCAATAGCAAAAAGGCGCGAAAGCAGAAATAGTGTAAGAGGTAAGCGTATAAAAAGTGCGGGTATGCTGAGAGGAGGCGACACTTGGGTTAGGTTAGTTTTGAGACAAAAAATACTTTACATAAATTAAGTATATGCAATAAAATGACGGATATGGTGAGCTTGATAGAGTTATTGCGAAGTAAATATCCGAAGTGGTTTCCGGTGTATTTGAGGAATACGGAATTAACGAAATTCTTAAATGAGAATCGGGAAGAAATAGAATGGGAGAATTTTCGGGAGTTAAGGGATTTCTATGCAAAACATGCGCAGACAAGAAAATTTATATTTAGCCAATGGGAAGTAGAAAACAAGCAGCTTTTAGATCATAAGGAGCAGTTGAAGAAGGCAAATAGAGAGTTTCCGCAGGAGAGAGAATTTAGGGATTTACTGGCTATTCGGCAGTATTCGCGAAAAACGATTAAGGCATATACGATGGCGATTCGAAGTGTGAATGAGTATATGAAAGCAACGGAGAAGATATTGATTTCACAGGCGAGTAAGGAGCAGTTACATAAATACTTTATGCATTTGACAGAGGAGAGAAAGGTTTCTGTTTCGACGGTTAGGATTGCGCGGTTTGCGATTGAATACTATCGAAGTGAAGTTGTTTGCGAGCCGGTTACACTTGATTTTGCGTATGGGCTGAGAAAGAAAGAGCATTTGCCGACTATTTTTTCCAAATGGGAAATTGCTAAAATTCTAAATGCTACCAATAATTTAAAGCATAAGTTGGTCTTGTCTCTTTTGTATTCGGCGGGGTTGCGGCTAAATGAAGTAATCCACTTAAAGGTAAAGGATATTGATTTACAGAGAAAGACAATATTTGTTCGAGAAGGAAAGGGCGGCAAAGATAGAATATCCGTTCTTTCGGAAAAGTTGATTTCGGATCTTTCTGTATTTATGGACAATCGATTGGACAAAGATATTTTGTTTCCGTCCAATCAAAAATCGGATTCAGGGAAAGAAAAGCCATTATCCGCTCGCACCGTTCAGAAGATACTTTCCAATGCGCTCGTAAAGTCTGGCATTCGTAAGCACGGCACTCCGCATGATCTGAGGCATTCCTTTGCTACACATCTTTTGGAAACTGGAACGGATATACATTTCATTCAGAAGCTTTTAGGGCATCAAAATCTTTCTACTACTACAATCTATACAAGACTCGCCAATCCCAAAATCGCAGGAGTCAAGAGTCCTTTGTGATAAACAAATCAAACTGACTTGCTTCTTAGTTTCTTTGCCAGATAGATTTCTCACACTCGGCGTTATTTCCTACGAAAAGACCAATAGCAGACGCGAGGTTCGAAATGACCGAGGTAATAACTCCTAACATATCGGTGTCCAGTCCTCCCTTCACTCCAAGTATTCGTGACCAGCGCCTTCGCATGTCCATCGGTGGTAATCTTTTGAAAGCTCCTCCTACTTATAAAAGTCCCAGTCTCGGATAAGCTTCCTTTTACTATCCTTTGTATCAAAGATACTATTAAAGATACTGTCATGGATACTATCAAAGATACTAAAAACGATTTTTAAGTATCTTTAATAGTATCCTAGAGATTATTGCAGACAGTATAATTCATGTATCCGCAACTTAAAGTTATGCACATTCAATACAGACAAGTGGACAAAAAAAACAAACCACAAGGAACACAAAGAGAAAAGCACACAAGGATCACTAAGAAAACACTAACCTTTGTGAACTTTCTGAAAACCCTTGTGCCCTTTGTGGTTAGTCTTCGTTTTGTTATCGTTCCATTATCGGTGGGAATCCGTTTCCAATAATTTTGCACTAGCACCTGACTCACCCACTTTCTCTCTATGACTCTGTGGTAAATTTCATTTAGGAAGAGTGAGGAGATTTTTTTTTATAAAAAAACAAAATAGAAATTGTAAAAAAAACATATGCCTTCCTAAAATCGTAAAAATCCCAATCAAAACGAAAATAAGAGGAACACATGAAACTAAAATCGATCAAATTACTTATCATTGCATTGAGTTTATGCACTGCTTCGCTTTCTGCACAAGTGACAGTTCAGCAACTCTTTCAAAAACCAGGAGTCATCGGAGACTCACTCAGCCAAGGCTTCTACGGAGTAACTGTTGAGAAAAAAACACAGGACTGGGCTTACCCTGTTCTTGTTTCAAAACAAGCAGGATCAAGCGTTAGTTACAATACGCTAAAAGGTCCTTACGCAAACTTGGAAGACATTTTAAAATTAAATTGTGGTCCTATTTGTCTAGCAAGTGGAATCATTGGTGGAAACGAAAGCACTGTTGCCCTTCCTACTCACGCAGGTATCACAGGTGCTGATTATACAAATGCACTTTATACTAGCGGCAAATGCGAAGATATCCGCGCAACCAAACAAGCAAAGCAGTGGTATTGGGAAACTTGGTATTGGTATACTTATCGTTGGGTGACTGTTCCTGATTGTGTTGACTCTGATAAATTTCACCAATACGGACTACGCGATGCTGGAACACAAATTCAAGTAATGGAAAAAGTAAAACCTACTTTCCTATTTGGAACTGTTGCGGCTAATCACGTATTATGCACTGCTCTTGCGACTAACCTTGCTTGTCTTGACCAAGCTAGATTTACAAAAGACATCCGCGAATCTATGAGAAGACTCGCTGCAATGGGAAGCTTAAAAGGCGGAGTTTTATTTACTGTTCCTAACGTTACTGCAATTGGTTACTTAGAAAAATACACCGACCCACAAAATAGACCTGGATTTTCTGGACGCAAAGCATTTTACAGAAGTTCTGTTTCTAGCACAGACCAGGTATTAGACGATACTGAAATTACAACCATCACAAACTTTCTCACCGTCTTAAACAATGAAGTAAAAGCACAAGCTACTGCAATGGGATTTGCTGTCGCAGACGCAAAATTACTATTTGACGACATCAAAGAAAATGGTCGTCCAATCAAAAGCCCAAGTGGATATAGCCCGGGCTCTGCAAAAGCAAACTGGCCTCTTCCTAATCAACCAGGTCTTTTTGGTCTTGATGGAGTTCACCCAAATATGTATGGTCACGCTGTTATGGCAAATGAATTAATCAAAGCCATCAACGCAAAATACGGAGTAGCCATTCCACAAGTTTCTGAATACAATGCATGGTATTATGATGAATTGAACAGAAACCCTGTAGACTTGAAAAACTTCTTAACCAACAACATCATCGGACAAGCAATTTCCTGGATCATAGGAATCTTTGCTTAAGAATAATTAGTGAAGCATAATTATTTGTGAGGATATAAATACTGACAGAAATTTCTGACAGGATTAACAGGATTTACATGATAAAACATATCATCCTGTTAATCTTGTTAATCCTGTCTAAAAAATTACACAATTAAATTTGCTTTAGGACTTACAATCAGTAGCGGGGATAATCCCCGTTTACCAATAGGAGAATATTATGAATAAAAAATTTTTAGTTACTTGCGGTATCGCATTTGCTTTAATCGCATTGGCATTTCTTTTCTTTCCAGCTAAGGATAAGAAAAAGACTGCTCAAACCAATAATAGTTCAGATGTGAATGATACTTCTACTCGCACATCCAGTGGATTCTCTAATTTTTCAGATGCCCCAAATCCGGGTAATGAAGATTCTTCGCTCGAAGCAGAAGCAGAAAAACTCTGGCCTCATCTTGCTAAACAAGATACTTCTGCCAAGAAAAAAGAAAAAGTTAGAGAAGAGTGGAATGCATTCGCTTCCAAGTATCCAAAGAATTTCTACATCCCGGCAGAATTAAAAGCTCCGATGACAGAAGCAGAAGCGGCTGAAAAGAGAAAAGAAATTGATATCGTTTCTAAGATTGATTCCAAGCTTGCTGTATTTGAAATCAATGCTAGAAAATCAGAACCAGGAAGTGCAGTTCCTAAAGCACCGGCTAAGGCTGATATAACTCCAGAAGAACAAAGAATCTACATTGGATTTAAAACCAAAGAGTTAGAATCTAGAATTCAACTGATTGAATATTCAATCGAAAGCTCAGGAATCAACGGGGACCAATTGACCATTGCAAGAAAAGACATCTCTGCATGGAAAAGAGAGTTAACCGAATTACAAGAAGTAGAAAGAAAGATACCTAATAGTTAAACAAAACCTGTAGGGGTTGCGTAAAAACATTCTGCCACAGAGGCACAAAGGCACAGAGAATTAAGAGAGTGCCTTCCACAGTCACCTCGAACAGGCGAATGCGAAGGGCGCGACTAGCACAAGAAGGAAACATCGTGAGAGGTCTATCTTACAAACATAGTTATGGATTAACCTATTACTATTTTTGCCAGATAGATTTCTCACATCGCCTTTTGTATTTTGATAAACCAAATCTCCAAGAGATGTTCGAAATGACTGTGAAATTTTAAAATCATGCCACAAAAAAAATTATGATTCTCATTCAATACTCTATTCACTCAAATGGTATATCATGACAACAAAATATATTTTTCTCGTTCTTTTAGCTTTCATTTCCTATTGCAAAGGTCCGGATAAGCCGGATAGCCTTCCCGTCATCAAAGAGGAGCCTATGAAGACAAAAGAAGAACTCTCACAGAATCTAAAGTCTCCGAATTTCTATGAGAGATCACAGGCGTTAGTCGAAATAGCAAAGACAAAAGACAAAAGCTTTCTTCCTGAAATTCGCATTCTCTTAAAGAAAGACCCAAATCCAGCAGTAAAAGGAAGCGCGGCGTTAGCACTTGGAGATTTTGGGGATACAGTCTCTACTCCCGATATAGTAAATCTATTCAAAGACAAAGACATTTCCACTGATACAGTCCTAGATGCACTGACAAGAATGAAAGACCCTACAGCGGTTAATTCCATTATTCCTTATTTAGATTCAAACGACCACAGCTACAGACTATTAGCCGTAGACGCACTTTCCCAGATTGGCTCTACTTCCGGTGGCGATAAGATTATTTCTATGGCGAGTTCCAATAAAGACTTCGAGAAAGCAAAGACCTATGCCATGGTAATTGGAAAATTAAAACTCACAAAGGGAGAAAGCGTATTATTGCAATTAGCCGATACAGCCGAGCCTTCCCCTACTCTTGCCGCTACCTATCTTGCCTTAGGCAGAATTAAAAGTAAAAAATCAATTCCTGTTTTAGCAAAAGCAATCGGCAAAGACTTTGAGAAAGGAAGAGAAAATTCCATTCTCTCCCTAAAAGAAATCGGTGATCCTTCTGCGAACCCGTATTTAATTGATTATATTAAGAATAAAAATAAAGATATCCAATTTGCAGCAGCAGATGCAATGTCTGCTTTATACGATTCAAAAACAGCAGAATCAGTCGCAAAGTTTTTAGAAACAAGCGACAAATCTCTATTTGCTCCTTCTGCCTATATACTCGGAAGATACAAACACGAACCTTCCCGTAAAAAACTAGAAGCATTAGCAATCGACAAATCGAATCCAGATAGAGAAATTTTAGCCGAGTCTCTTGGCTGGCTTCAAAACAAAGAAAGCATTCCTGCATTAATAGAAATTCTAAAGGAGAAAAGCGGCGAAGGACGATATGGTGCAGCCTGGTCACTTGGAATGTTAAATGCAGAAGAAGCAGTTGATCTATTACAAGAAGCGGCTAATAGCAGTGACAATAAACTTTCTCGCATTGCAATTGAAAGTCTAGGACAAATTCATTCTCCTAAGAGTTTAGGATTTCTAGCTGCTAAGGTAGAATCGAATAAAGAGCTATCCTCTGTATTGCTAAGCTCGATTGCATCTATTCCTACAGAAGAAGCAGCTAAGACCTTAGACAAATTCGCATTATCCACTGAAAGCATTATTCAAAAAGCAGCCCTGCAAGCAATCCTACAAAGAAAGGATAAGGCAAATATTCCTACACTTATAAAAGTAATCGAAACCAACCAGAATTCAGAGACGATAAGTTCTGCCAGTCTCGCATTAAAAGCAATTACAGGGGAAAATTTCTCTAGCAAAAATGAGTGGCTAAATTGGTATACCAAAAAGAGGTAAAGGGATTCATGGACTTTGATAAAGCAATCGCCGCCCATGTCGGATGGAAAGCAAAACTAAGAAGCTATATTACGCATGCAGACAAATCACTCAATCCAAGTGTCATAGAAAAAGACAATCTATGCACACTTGGAAAATGGATTTACAGTGAAGGCTTAAAATACCAAGCCAATGATTTTTATATCGAGCTTGTCCAAGACCATGCAAAATTTCATAAATGCGCGGCGGACATTGTAAGGCATATTGATGCAGGCAATAAAAAAGAAGCAGAAGCTATGATTGGTGCAAATAGCGAATACTCAGAGATTTCGATGGATGTAGTGACAAAGATTCGAAAATTGCGCGGTGAAATAGAAAAATAGGCAAGAAAGAGAATATTCCTTTTTCTCATTGACTTGTATTCCTTAAATCCTCAAGATAAAAGAATTCAAGAACTTCTTGGACTTTATGATGAAATACTTATTACTATTCTTATTTTTTCTAACCAATCTCGTCGCAGATAACTTACATATTGACCTCACGGAAAATTGTGATTTGCCCCCGTGCAAGCCTAGAAGCTGGTATATGATTGATTCTTTTGATCCTTCCTATTTACAATTGACAGAGCCAGACAAGACTTGGAAAGAAGTAACTCAATTTCCTATTTGGATGAATAAGCATTTTCCAAAAGAAGGTAGCCTTTCTACTTATACCTTAGTTACTTACTTTGATATTCCAGATGAAATTTTAAATCACCCCGAACAAGCAGGAATTCGTTTTGGGGAAATAGGCGAAGTATTTGAAATTTATTTAAACGGACATCTAATCGCCAAAGAAGGCGAAGTATCGGAAAACAAAGTATCATTTCATAGAACCGTGCGCGGCAAAGTATGGCAAGTCCCAAAGAGTTATATGCAGGCTAAGAACAATTATCTGCTTGTGAAGTTATCGGGAAATCCCAAGTTTGATCACACCGGTTTTTATCTTACCAAGCATTATGACTTTGGGTTAGCTGATGCACTAAAATACGATGAGCAAGATAGAATCTCTCTTATGCTCGTAGGTATATACGCAGTAGTCGGGCTTTATCATTTGTTTTTATTTTTTAGAAGAAGAGAAGAGAAATATAATTTTTATTACGGTGCATTTGCTTTTATTGTAAGCTTATATATTTACACACGAAGCTCTGTTATCTTTGAAAACAATTGGGATACAGCGATTATCCAGAAATTTGAATTTGCAATTCTTTATCCGGGAGTCACATTTTTAATTGAATCTTTAAGTGCTCTCTTTAATAACAAACCAAATAGATGGTCTAAGTATTACGCCTACTTCTCCTATACCATTTGTGTTCTGACTTTACTCAGCCCTGAAATGTATATGGCGGAACATATTCTACGTCTCTGGCAAATATCAGTCTTAACTTGCGTGCTCCCACTTATACTCTATACTTTTTATCAGGCGATTTCCAAAAAAGCAAGCAACGCAAAAATACTATTAACCGGATTTATTTTTTTCATGGCGGCATCTATTTACGATATACTTGAATCTCTCTTTTTTAATACAGGGATTGCATTTGTAAAATATACTTTTATGATGTATATCTTAGGCTTTGCGGGAGTGCTAGCCAATCACTTCCTTTCGATTCACAATGAAATTGAAGAATTAAATGAAAATCTAGAAAAAAAAGTAGAAGATAGAACGAAAGCCTTATCCACTAGCCTCGGTGAAATCCAAAAACTAAAAGACCAACAGGACGGAGATTATTTCTTAACCTCTCTACTTCTACAACCTCTAGGGGCTAATCAAGCGAAGGCGGCAGAAGTAAAAGTAGAATTTCTAATTAAACAAAAGAAGAGATTTAAATTCAAGCAATGGGAATCAGAAATAGGCGGTGATCTCTGTCGCTCTCAAACAATTCATTTCAAAGGCAAGCCGATGACTGTGTTTTTAAATGCAGATGCAATGGGTAAATCCATGCAGGGTGCCGGTGGTGCGTTAGTCGCCGGAGCAGTGTTTAATTCTATCATAGAGAGAACCATGCTTAGCCCCACTGTCCAAAATCAATATCCGGAAAGATGGTTAAAGAACTCATTTGTAGAAATGCATAAAGTATTTGAAAGCTTTGACGGAAGTATGTTGATTTCTGTGGTAATGGGAATTTTAGACAATAGTTCTGGACTTTTGTATTTCATCAACGCAGAGCATCCCTATACTGTCCTATTTCGCGATGGAAAGACTTCCTTCATTGGAAATGATAAGGTGTATCGCAAATTAGGATCGGGTATGGTAGATAATTTTGTTTCCATTCAAACCTTTCAAATGCACGATGGAGACGTAATTATAAATGGCTCAGATGGAAGAGATGACCTTATGATTACGGATAATACCGAGCATACGAAAGCACTCAATTATGATGAAAAGATTTTTCTTTCCATCGTTCTAAATGCTAAAGGAGAGATAAACGAAATCTATAAACAATTACAATTGACGGGAGAGTTTACGGATGATTTGTCTCTACTTAGAATAGAATTTACAAGTCCTCATCTTGCCTTCGAAGCCTACGAAGATCAGGAGATGCCTGATATAGAAATTGCATTTGATAGAATCAACGATGAAACCCGTGATGCATTAGAAGAGCAACTCCATGAATACTACAACGACACAACTCAAAATCTACGAGCCCTCAAGTTTATCATCGTTGGCTTCATTCGTCTAAAACAATTTCATAAAGCAATTGCACTTGCACATGAATACTTAGACTTAATTCCGTCCGACACAACTATGATATACTACTTAGCCTACGCTTATCGTAAAGACAAAAGTTACAACGAAGCAATCGAACAAGGCGAGCGGGTAAGACTACGTAACCCACTCCACTTCAAAAACCTAATCAACCTGGTTCGTAGCTATGCATCCTTTGGCAATCTCATCCGAGCAAAAGAGATATTAAACTCCGCTGCCGGTCTTGAGCCAGATAATATAAAAGTATTACGCCTCAGAATGCAAATTGAAAAAGTTATGGAGAAGAAGAGGAAGGGGTAGTTACAATTGGCAGACATTTTCTGTCTATAAAATCTTGCTTAGCTTTTCAATGATAGCTTTTTGAAAATCATTTACTATTCCAATTGCTTCCTTTAGTTCTTCAATAGTTGGAATCTCATCATTACTATCAGGATAACGGATATCTACCGCATAGCTTTCTAATTTTGAAGCCTTTTCATAATAATCTAATGAAAACTGATCTTGCTGACTAATTAAATCCAAAAGATAGACCAAGCTATGTTTCGGTTTAAACTCCAAATTCAAATGAACCAAATATGCTTTCAAGTATTTTTCAACGGCTTGCTGACAATGAAAACATATTGTATCATAGTATTCAGGCTTATGGTGAAAAGTTAGTTCCGCTGTGCCAATGTCATGATTGGCTTTTTCTATCCATGATTGAATTTCGCTATCGTTCATAAACTACCCTACCGGTATTTAAGACTTCACGAACAAAAGAATACTTTCTATCTTTTTGGTTTTCAATTTCTTTGGGTGTATATATTAACAAGTCTATCGGAATCATGGAACCAAAAAGTAAACGCCTAACTTCTATACTTCGCTTGTATCTGGGTAAAGCTGAGTCTTTAATTATAAATAAATCTAAATCACTACTTAATTCTGGATTTCCCTTTGCATAAGAACCAAAGAGAATGATTTTTTCAGGAAAGTAATGTTTGGAAATTTTATTAACAATCTCCTGTATTTTTTTTTCTGATATCAATTCCATAAGTATTTAATCTATCATTCAACTCTAGTCATGAGTTGCAAGAAAAAATTCCAGAAGGAGTCGGTTATTATGAAAACAATCCAAATCCATCCGTGGTAATCTTTAATTCAAAAAAAAGCCGAAAAATCGTGCGAATTACCGATATTTAAAGGAGCATGATGACCGACATACTATTACAAAATAAATCCAGCATTAAAAGAACTCTCATTGTTTCTTTCATAATCATAAACGCACTTACCATTTTATTTGCAGGATTTACCATTTACCAAATGACTAGTATGCACGATAAAACGGTCAAAGCGGCTAATGAACTATTGCCGGCTGTGATAGAGATTAGTTTTTTAAATGGAAATATTTCTGATTATAGACTTACCGAGTTTTCGCATATCGCAACTGATTCCGACAAAGAAATGCGATCAGAAGAAGCAAAATTGGAAGCAATTAAAACTAAGATTGAAAAGAATTTCTCTGTCATAGATGAAATTGTAAAAAATGAAGAGGCTCTCACTCTCTACAGACAATTTAAGACTCAGTGGAAAGAATACCAAAGAGAAAATTTCGAAATCATGTCTCTCTCTCGCAAGAAACTTTTAAAAGAATCTGCAGAGAAAATAAAAGGTGCTTCTCTTACAAAATTCAATCTAGCAAAGGACACCTTAAACAAACTAAATGAATTAACGAATACCGTCGCAAAAGATGCAAGCTCTTCAAGTAACGTCGAGTTTGCCTCTACTCTTTCTGTTATCACATTCGCGACTCTCATTATCACAGGAATCATTTTATTCTTAAGCTTTTCTACAATACGAAATATTGTAAATCCACTCCAAACTGCTATGAACGTAGTATCAAAATTATCCGAAGGAGATTTTACAGTTGAAATAGACATCAATAAAAACGATGAGCTTGGTAAAATGCTTTTAAGTATTCATGATATGGTAGATCATCTAAGCGCTTCTATCTTGCAAATTCGCAGACTCTCTTTAGAAATTGGAAAGTCTTCCTCTGAACTCGGTAATGTGTCAGCTAATCTAAATAATTCGTCGCAGGATATGGCATCTTCTTCTGAGCAGTCTTCAGCGGCTATTGAAGAGTTAACCTCTTCTCTTGACAATGTAGCAAGTAGCATTGGAATTCAAGCTCGTAATATGCAAGAGATAGATTCCAATATTAAATCCATGAACACTTCTATTTTCGAGATTAAAAGTGCAGCCGATAAACTTTCTCAAATTTCAAATGATTCCGCCAAGAAAGCAACGAGTGGAGAGGCAATCGCAAACGATACAATCCTAGCCATGGACAAGATCAAAGAGAGTTCTTCCAAAATCACAGAAATCATTAAACTCATTTCCGAAATTTCGTCTCAGACAAACCTACTCGCCTTAAACGCAGCCATCGAAGCCGCAAGAGCTGGAGAAGCAGGAAAAGGTTTCGCAGTAGTAGCCGATAGCATTACAAAGCTCGCAGACAGAACAGTCTCTGGAGTAAAACAAATCCAGACTCTCATCTACTCTACAGAAAAAGCAATCACAGATGGCTATAACAAAGTAGGAGAAGTAGCCGGTATTCTAAAAGGAATTATCGGTAGCGTGAATAATATCAATAATTCGGTGAGTGGCGTAATTGTAGCTGTAAACAAGCAAGTAGAAAATGCAAAACGGATTGCGGCTAACGCTGAAAAAGTCACTAGCCTTTCTAGAGAAATTGAAACTGCTTCTATCGAGCAGAAGAATGGCGTTGCAGAGATCAACCAGAGCATCCTAAGTGTATCCGCTACTGCTCAAACTGTATCGGCAGAATCTTCTAATCTACGTGAACTCTCTGATGCATTTACAAGTAAAACCAATGCCTTAGAGAAGAGTGTAGACTTCTTTAAAATTCGCGGATAAAATCAATTGCTATTTGTAAGAATTCTTTTGCATGTGTATAATGTAAATAATGCCCTGCTCCCGCAATTGACTCAATTCTAGAATTAGGAAAAAATCTTTTTATCAATTCTTTATCTGCTGGTGCAATATACTCAGATTCACTTCCTAA
Organism: Leptospiraceae bacterium; assembly: GCA_016708435.1. NCBI lineage: Bacteria > Pseudomonadati > Spirochaetota > Leptospiria > Leptospirales > Leptospiraceae > Leptospiraceae bacterium. The sequence goes on from JADJFV010000036.1 coordinate 23,540, forward strand.
AATAAAAAGCGTCCTCTTCGCAAAATGCATAGTATCCACTAAATCAAGATGAAGTGCATCTCTTGCCTTCTTGAGAGTCTCTATGTTTAATTTCCATTTATAACCTGTATCTGTCCTGTCCAAATTCATCTGTAAGAATTGACGGATGAAATTATCCGGTAAAACTTCTTTCATTTTTTCATCAATCGCCTGGCGGGAATCAAAATGACTAACATCCATTGAAAGTGCGCTAAACTCCGCCTCATAATTAATTGCATACGATTTAGGAGCAATGTCTAGAACGATCAATCCATGAATCATATCAGGATATTGAAGGGCAAAAAAGAGCGCATTTAACCCTCCCATAGAATGACCTATTAATATTGGTTTATCTAGATTATGCGCTAGAATGAATTCCTTTAGATCTTCTACTAAATCAGTAATCAAATGCGAATCTGAATGAGGAGATTCTCCATGGTTTCTGACGTCTATCGCATATACTTGACCGACTTTGCTTAATTCTTTTGCATTTGTAATCCAATTTTTAGAAGACCCAAAGAGTCCATGAATGATGACAATAGGTCTACCCTCTCCTGCAAATTCTCTATAAAATAATTTCATTGTGCCATAATAATATTAGTTTCAAGTTAGGCAAGATTTCCTGAATTCAAAAATATCCTTCCTCTTTTAAAATTTCACTTTTCTTTTTTCCTAGTTTCTCCAAATCATACAGTATGAAAAAAATCTGTGTATATTGTGGAGCACATCCGGGTAGTAGACAAACCTATTATGAGAGTGCAAAGAGTTTAGGAGAATTGATTGCAAAAGAAAATTTCGGTCTCGTTTACGGAGGTGCGAATATTGGAATCATGGGAAGAGTAGCTGATTCAGTTTTGGAGTCCGGTGGAGAAGTAACCGGAGTCATCACTGAACACCTAATGGCAATAGAAGGTCATACCGGTCTAAGAGATTTGAGAATCGTTAAGACCATGCACGAAAGAAAAACGATGATGTATGAACTCTCTGACGCATTCGTAATGTTACCCGGTGGAATTGGATCCTTAGAAGAATTCTTCGAAGTCCTGACCTGGGCGCAACTTAAATTTCATCACAAACCAATTGGAATTTTGAACATAGCAAACTATTTCAATAAATTAATACACTTCCTACATCATATAGCAGATGAAGAGTTTATGCGTCGAGATCAATTAGATTTATTCTTCGTAGCGGATACTCCCGATAAGCTGATAAAGGGATTCAAAGAAAGATTTTAGTTTATCACCAATAAGAGACAATTCATTCTGTTAATTAGTGGAAAGACACAGAATAGGAAAAAAATCCTCCAAAACCTACATCCATTATGCAACCCTGCTTGTCTTTTTCTTGCGTCTTTAGCATTACAAATTCTATAAAGGATATAATGCTAGAAACTTTCAAGGATTGACTACTTCTCGATTGTTCCTTCTTCTATTATTAGTTTGTAAAAATATCCATGTCCAAAGTCTTTATCTAAAAAAACTTTTCCTTTAATCGTAATGACGTCGCCCACTTTAGTCTCTGCATTGGAAGTAATAATTAAATCATAATCATCATTATCCTTGGTTCCATCTTGAAGATGAATCCAATTTTTATTCATAATTCCTTTACTGAATTTTGTAACTTCTCCTTTTACTTTGACAGTCTTTCCCGCATAGTTCTTTTTATTTTTAAAAAGTTCAGAAATGGTAATCCCGTCTTTTACAGCTTCTATTGTAACCTCCTTCTTCTCTAAGGTAGGCTTTGGATGCGGTAATTTAGTTTGAGTGATAATTGGCTCTGAACTTACTCCCTCTAAGAATAATACTTTTGGAAATGTTCGATTCAGTTCTTTGCTTTTGAAATCAATCATTTCAGCAGCATTGCTTCTCTGATAATAATATGTATTTCCTTCTTTGGCATCCATGGAAGGAATTGCTAACCAGATTTCTTTGTCCTCTTCCATAACACCCAAATATGTATAGGCACTTGTTTGAATCACTTCCTGACAAATGACTTTATGGACTCCGGGTGCTAGATTCTCTGAATCTTTCTTGGATTGACAAGTTATCATAAATGATATTGCAACAATAATACTTAAATAATTTTTCATCTGTTTCCTTTTAATAACTTACTAAATCTATATCAAACAAACTAGTCAACATATTTCTATCTTAAAGTAGTTGTCATCCACAGAGGAACACGAAGAAAAGAAAAAGAAATAATTATCAACCTTCCTAATCTTCGTGCTATTCGATGCACGGTTTTATTGTAGACTTAATCTTCTTCGTAAAGACGCACTGAGTGACCGAACTTTCTTCGATCGGTGGTAATCTTTGAAAGCCCCCTTTCGATTAAATAAAAGGGGACTATTCGTTATTATCCAGCAACTGGTATAGAGTAGGGGGCTTATCTCACAATTGTATCTTTTCTATCAGGTCCTGTTGAGATAATGGAAATAGGAACACCGATCTTTTCGTTTAGATATTTTAGATAAGACTGACAGTTCGCCGGTAAATCTTCAAAGCGGTTAATACCTGTTATGTCCGTATTCCAGCCGGGGAGATTTTCGTAGATGACTTTAACTTTTTCCATTCCGCAAGAAGGCATGTAGTCTAAACGCTTGCCGTTTAACTCATAGCCAATACCTACAGGAATAGTAGGATAGGTAGAAAGAACATCGATCTTTGTGATGACTAGATTATTGATTCCACAGATACGAATAGAGTGCTTAATCATCTCTAAATCAAACCAACCACATCGTCTTGGTCTGCCAGTCGTAGAGCCGTATTCATGTCCAAGCTTACGCATATTATCCGCTTCTTCGCCGAATAGCTCTGTAGGAAAAGGACCTTCTCCCACACGAGTAGCATAGGCTTTACTGATTCCGTAGATTCTTCCCAGGTGTTGAAATCCGATTCCAGAGCCGGTGAGTGCTCCACCTGTAGTTGGATTAGAGCTAGTTACAAACGGATAGGTTCCAAAATCAATATCTAGACCAACGCCCTGTGCTCCTTCGAGTAATACGCGTTTGCCTTTACGCAATTCTTCATTTAAGAAATAGGAAGTATTTATAATCTTGCCTTTGAACTTATCTGCAAATTTCTTTAGACTATCAAAGATTGCATCAAATCCAACAGGCTCTACACCATAGAGTTTTATCAACTCTTCATTTTTACGAGCAAGGAATAATTTCAATTTGTCGCGAAGTGTTTCTTCGTCGAGCACGTCTCCGGTGCGAATTCCAATACGCATCATCTTGTCAGCATAGCAAATTCCAATTCCTTTTCCAGTAGTTCCGATTTTAGTTCCAGGAGAAGAATTCTTTTCTCTATGAGCGTCAATGATTCCATGTAGAGGCAAGATGATATGACAGGCATCGCTGATATAGAGTTTATTGTAAACGTCAAAGTCTTCTTTACAAAGCTCGTCGCATTCTTTCATTAAATAATCCGTGTCGAGCACAACACCGTTACCTATTACGCATGTCGTATTTGGATAAATGACACCAGAAGGAACTAAGTGAAAAATATATTTTTTTCCATGCACGACTACCGTATGACCGGCATTAGCCCCACCTTGATAACGAACGATAATGTCTATTTCTTTACTTAAATAATCAATTACCTTCGCCTTTCCTTCATCACCCCATTGGGCACCAATCACTAAATCTGCTGGCATAGTATCCTCTTTTTATCTTCTATTTATTTCTTCTATGATATCAATATTCACGGCAAACCCACAGGCTTTTTTGGATTCACCGGAAAATTTCTCAAACAAATTATCATACGCCCCACCCGTGACTAACGGATAAGAAATACGATCATAATAACCATGAAATACAAAGCCTGTATAATAATCTAAGTCTCTGATTAAAGAATAATCCAAACAAAGATCTAAGTTTTTATAATGAGAGGCAGACTTAAAAATATCCTCTGTCTCTTCCATGATATGGTATAGGTTGACTTGATATTTTTCGGCAATCTCAAAGAGTTCGGTTTTTATTTCTTTTAATTGAAAGCAAAGCATGATCTTAAGTAAAATATCTTCAATGTCTTTTTCTACACCCTTAGTCTCTAAAAATTCTCGAATGCTTTTTTCTTCTTTTGAATAAAGCAGACGCGACAAAGCATTCTTATCCTCAATGGAAAAATTAAGGCTTTCCACAATACGAGAATAAATCTTTGTATTTCCTAGAACTAAAGTAATTTTTTGTTTTAGCCCAAGAGCCTGGGCTAGTTCACTGATATGAGTAAGCAGCATTTTAAAAGTAGCCGCATGGGAATGTCCGATTACCTCAGCCCCTGCTTGTAAAATTTCTCTTCGGTCAGCATTTTTTTTGTAATTGTCTTTTACCACTCGTCCTGTATAAAATATCTTTTGGTTTCCTTTCTTCACAGAAAAGCCCGCCAATCCTTTTACAACTTGGAGCGTCAAATCAATGCTAGGTGAAATTTCTTTTCCGGATAGATCGCGTGATTTTAAAATCTTAGCCTCTTCCGACGAAGATACATAACGCAGAAAAGAAGAGGTGAAATCAAAACTAGGAGGTGTAACTTCGAGATATCCCCGTTGATCAAAAAACTGATAGACCTTATCTAAGATTTTTTTTCTTCTAAGACTGTCTTCATGGTCAAGAAAATGAAATCCATCTGGAATCCATTTGACCTCAGAGCTTGTATTGCGTTCATTTCTCAATCTAGTTGGTATCCCCCTTCCAATAAAATAAAAACACAATAAAAGACAACTCAAAAGTTTCTGCCACAGAGGCACATTTAAAAGATTACCACCGATGCACAGGTGTTGGTCGCGAATGCTTGGAGCGAAGGGGGATGAACACCGATAAGAAATGATAAAAGAGGAAGGTAATGTTATCAGCTAGGCTCAAGGGAGTAAGCGACTTCCAATGTTTAAGACAAGGATTTTTAACCATACTTCGGCAAGGCTCAGTATTAAACTCCATGCATGTGGTAATCTTTTAAAAGTCTCCGTGTCGGCGTTTATGGTGCCGAGCAACTTCAAGACTTAACTCAATGTCGTTTCCTTGGGGCACGACTAATGGCTTATCATATTACCCGCTTCATCATACGCATAATTGAACGTTCCTGTATTCGGACTTGTTACAGCAGTCACTGCATGTTTATGATTTGCATCTCCATAGGCTAATGTGAATTGTCCACGCTTCGTTAAGTTTCCATTATCCGTGTATGTGTAATTCTCAACTCCATACTTTCCACTGGCTTGCGTTAAACGATTCTGGGCATCGTATACAAAGTCTTGTGTTCTTCCATTGACTATCGTATCCGCTATCTGCGTTATATTGCTCTTCTGGTCATACGTGTAAGATGTTGCACTCTCTATATTCCCACTCGCTAGCTTCGTTACTAGTCCTACTGGTCTTCTTTTGATTGGATCATATTGGATTTCCATCTTCACGCCATTTCCGGTTGAGTCTTTGGGCGTTCGGCGAGTCAAGTGGATAAGCAAGATTAAACGCATTAAGAGCAGATACTCAACGTCTACCGCCGGCAGGCTCTCAGCTACGGTCAATAAATTGCGATTAACCGCATACAGTAAGGCATAAACGAGTATGCAATTTATTGACCCCGCTTCCATCCTTAACGCGGGGCTTGATTGTGTGTTTGAATTATTCACTGTATTTGTCTTTAGCCTTAACTAATCATGGAGGTAATATATTTGATTTCTTTTCGCATTTATACATTGCTGCATTATAATTAAGACATCCTAAGAGAATTAAATCAAAATCTAATTTATATTCTGGTTTGCCTTGATATAGACCCAATGCAACAACACAAGCCTCAGTATCCAATGCCCCGCTGTCCCTGGCATCGCGAGCACAGCGCGTACGCTCCGTGTTTCCGTCTCCACATGCAATAAATGTAACCGCAATCACTAAAAAAACTAGAAATACTTTTTTCATGTTAATAACCCCCTATATTACAAGACCCAGTTCGTCCACACAACTTGGGAAATCTACCTGGTTTAATATGATGTTTATTTTCTTTAATGTGAGTTAAATCGTTAATCACATTTGCAGTGGAGAATAATACAGTTCCGACGGTAGCAACATAGACATCATACGGATCATCTGCACTTGCCCATGCGTTTTTTATCCATTGTCGATTAGACTTTCTCGGGTCTTCTTTTTTAGCACCGCCGATCCAAACGATAGTGCTACCATTGGACATATCATGGTTATATGAACCTCTATCAATTCCGTTTCCCCTTGCTGGTTTTGCAACTCCATGAGTCATAAGATAAAAAACGAAAGCGGCTGTTTCTCCTTTCACCACCCCTGAAACCACCAAGCCAATCAAGAGTCCTGTGTAGGCTCTTCTATTCGTATTCAATCCATCTAGAATCGTCTCCTTACCGCTTGCTTGGTGGTCTTCGTAATATTTATCAAGTAAAAAGTATAGCATTGGATTTTTCGCTATTTCGTCCCGAAACAGCCACTGGAGTGCCAAAAATTCCGTTGGCTTATTCCGACCACAATCACCACCACCACCTGTCCAATTATGCCCAGGTGCAACTCCAGTAGCCGCTGCACCGACCGAATAACCAGCTCTTGCCCCAGCAGGTCCCCCATACATGCCACCATAGAATGCACCAATCGCACCACCAATCTGTCCAAATAAATGTTTATCACAAGAATTCCCTGATCTATCCCTAAAATTCATTGGGCTACCATTCACATACATATAATGATTCATTCCTTGCGTATCATCAGGATTATACTCATTATCCGCCTGTAAAAACCTACCCACCATCGGATCATAATACCTAGCTTTATAATACATCAAACCCGATTCCTTATCCTCTTCCTGCCCGGTGTATTTAAAACGAGTAATATCCGGACCCGATGAATCAGTCCTATGAATCTCACCATAAGGCTTGTAAGAAATATGCGACTTACCCCCATTATTCCCACCAGCAATCACATTCCCACGTCCATCGGTAATCATCGTAATAGACCCAAGATGATCCGGATGTAAAAAATACATCCCCGTAACAGGAACTAACGCCGATCCACCACTTCCTCCGTTATAACCACCAGACCCAGACGGACGATAGCCGCCAGAGCCATTTGTATTATTACCTGACCCAGTAGGAGGTATCGAACCAATCGGTGCATTCGGACTTGACGGAGTAACAGTATTACCCGTTGTCACTTCATCTACGCTTGCTGTATCATTGTTAATCCCACTTGCAAGCAATATCCACGGAGCTTCGCCTTTCTTACCACCACCACTCGCTAAACCGCATTGCGTGAATGTAAATAAGATGGAGACGATTAACAATGGTGTTACAGATAATGTGCGTTTTGCGTATATCATCGTAGAGACGTAGCGCGCTACGTCTCTACGATGACGACGAGATTGTATATATACCAAATACAACACTACAACCAACATCACCCACACAAACACATCATACTCCACCGAAGAAACAATCCTCGCAACTTTAAAAGCACTTTGCACATAATAATACTTAGCCGTATTTACATAATACGCCGAACAAGAACCAGCAACATCTTCACAAAAGAAACCTTTTACGAAAGAGTTGGGGGGAAAGTCATCTCCTTTCGCAAAGGAGAGTAATTCTGTAGATGTTGCAACATCGAAAGAGTTAGAGGATTTACTACCACTAAAAGCATCTGTTATTAAAGCCGCATCACTCCGAGTCATCTGACTAAACACATCGCCATAAAGTCCCTTGAAATATAACGTATGCGATTCCGCTTGACCCGGTGTGCGGGTAATCTCGTATATACCAAATGAAACTAGGTTTTGTAGAAAGAAGTTTTTCGATGTTGCATTTGCTATGAACCAAATGGATGGTTTGTTGTTTAAGTGAAATGCAATGGTATTAAGCGTTTGGTTTAGCCCATCAAAGCTGTAGACTACGACTCCGCTAGCTTTCATCTTGCGTCTGATACGGTTTCCGGTGGAGTTAAAATCTGTAAAGCAACGATTCATTAAAGTCCCGTGCTTTACTTGCATTTTTTATTGCAACTTTCTCTATAACTAGATACAATTCTAGATGCAGTTAAATTCGCTGATGTCAAACAAGATTGGTATAATTGCGAGTTCGTTGAAGAAGTAGAACCCGGAATAGAATTTGCACTACAACTATTACTCTGTTGCGATTGAACTGTTGTATACAAAAGAATCGAAGTAGTCGAACATGTATTCTTACACTGCTTCGTTTCTTTGCCATTTATATTTATGCAATCTGCCAATAACAGAATGCAAACCGAAACTAAAATTAATTTTACGATATTCATTTTTTTACCCTCTTTGATTTTCTATTAAATTATTTAAGACCCAATGACTTTCTTTTGCATCCATTCGCCTAAAGGCAAACGAACATTAGACGCAAGGTAGGTAGAAGAAAGATCAGGAGGAATCTTAGCATTAGCCGGAATAGCAATGATACGAGATTTCTCTACTACTAAAAATCCAATCTCAGTCTTCAAAGTAAAACTATCCACCTTTTCCTCAGCGATCACACCGTTTATTTTACTCCCATCTTTTAAAGTAAACACTGAATAGCGAAATGCACTATAAGCACCTTTTTTTGTTGGATCTGTTGATTTAACATCTGCCTTTGGAATAAAATATTCTTTACTCTTATACAAAATCTTGTAACTCTTATCTGTTTCTGTGATAAGGTCACAGATAAACGCATCTCCGTTTTCGAGAATAATCTCGAATGCGGATAATGGCAAACAGAAGAGGATAATGAGTGTTAGGCAGAGTTTGCGTTTCATTTCTTTCTATAAAGTGCTAGCACGAGTAACAACTCCAAAATTTATCGTTTACATACATTTATCCATAGGAATAAAATACATTTATTCTTTCAATCCTATTTGCTAAATTTTACTATTATATAATTATTTTAAACTAGAGCTAGTTTACCGCAGGTCAAAACTAAAGCTATCGGACGCAATTTAAGTAAGTGCTATCTTTCTTTCATAATAAGGTGTTATGAACTAAACGGGGGAAATTTCGCCCCGCAAAATTGCTATTAGCCTTCATAGGTATTCGGTCAGAGTCGCAAAATGATTTTACCAAATCAAGATTTTTTTAGCGGCTAATGACAAAATTATGATTCCTATACACTTTGTTTCAGAAGACTATATACTTGCTGGCGGCTAGAAGGCGCACCTCTTAGCGGGTTCATTGCGCAACCACCCGCCGGATAAGCGCCTGTATCCCCCAATGCGCCCCCCTTTAGAGTTCCTATATAGTATATAGACATCTTATCGGAAGTGTAAATCTTGTCTTCTATCAAGATATCCCCTATATTTTCAAACAGTAAGTCCTCAATCAAATTTAATTGTAAATTTTCCTAGACAAGATTAACAGGATTTACATGATAAAACGTAAAATCCTGTTAATCTTGTAAATCCTGTCAAAAATTTCTTTTATAATGCTATTTCAAATACTTTTGCTTCATTACTTATACGAAAAGGGCACAAAAGAAGTTTAGAATCTCTATACAGATAGAGCCAGGACAAAGAAAGACTTTTAAGCTTTTCATTGACGGCATTGGAGTATTTAGAAGTTGTATAGAAATTCCTATTCTAAAAAGCTATTTTTCGAGTATATTACTACACGATTACGACCATTCTGTTTTGCTTTATAGAGAGCCTGATCGGCGTACTGCATGGCTGACTCCGGACCTGAATCGTTTTCGCTAAAAGCGGCTGCACCAAAACTCGCGGTAACAGGAATAAGAACCCCAGCCTTTTCTATATGTAGGCTTGCTATATCCTTTCGAAGTCGCTCAGCGAGTATCTTAGCTTCAGGCAGAGCGGTATTTGTCGCTATGATTGCAAATTCTTCCCCGCCAATACGTCCAACGACCTCGGATTGACTATATACACCGACGACATCTGTCGCCCGAAGTTTATTTAACAATTCTCCTGTATGACTCAAAACTTCATCTCCGGTTGCATGCCCATAAGTATCGTTGATCTTTTTAAAGAAATCGATGTCCAGCATAAGAATACTCGTCGGTTGCTTAAAGCGGCGAAATCTCTGCCATTCCCGATCTAAAAGATTCATAAAGAATCGCCTATTTCCTACCCCGGTCAAAGGATCAGTCAAACTAAGTGTCTTCAACTCTTCTTCAAATCTTTTTCTAGTAGTAATATCCTGTCTGATTGAAAGGTATTGGAAAATTTGTCCATTTTCATCAAATATTGGACTAATAACCGATGAAACCCAATATTCACTGCCATCTTTTGCTCGATTTTTTACTTCCCCTTTCCATACGTTTCCGTTCTTTATTGTTTGCCATAGATTTTCCCAAAAAGCTTTATCATGAAAACCGGAATTTATAATTTTATGGGTATTTCCTACAAGCTCCTGCTCCGAATAACCAGATAGTTCAGAAAAAAGTTTATTCGCGTGAGTTATGATCCCAGCTCTATCCGTTATCGAAATTAAGGAGCTTTCGTTTACAGCATTTGTAATATTTCGTATTTCCCTGCTGACTGCGGCTAGCTTTGCCTCTCTTTCTTTATTTTCAGTAATGTCCTGATGCGTGCCGTACATCATCAAAGGTTTACCTTCTTTTGTCCAACTAAAGACCTTGCCTCTATCATACACCCAAACGTAATGTCCCTCTTTGTGTCGGATTCTTGTTTCTATACTATAGTAGTCTGCTTTTTTTTCAAAAACCAGATTTAATCTTTTCTTGGATTCCGCCAAATCTTCAGGATGTACCAATTTTTGCCAGGTTTCTACATTGACTTGCCCAAGCTCAGCAAGGCTATAGCCTACTATTTCTGCCCAGCGTTCATTAAAAACAGTCTCCCCAGTTTGAACATTCCACTCCCAAGTGCCAACATTTGTACCTTCTAATGTGTATTGGTGTCGCATTTGTATATGATTAATAAGTAACCTAGCCTGCTGTGCTTCAATTAACCTACCAATTGTGCCTGTAACCAATTCAATTTCTGTGATTAATTCAGTGTCATAACCACCTACTCGGTTTGAAACCCCAGCCATTCCAATCATTTTATTATTAACATAAATTGGTATCCCCAGAAATGCATTTAATGGAGGATGCCCTGCTGGTAACCCGCCACTACGTGGATCAGAAGCAGGGTGGTTAGCAATAACCGCTCGACCTTCTTTCAAAACGACACCAAAAAGAGTCTTTAGATTTCTAAACTCCAGTCCGTTAGGGGCATTCTCCTTAAAGAAATTTCTCGTCTCCTCATTCCATGCAATGTTAGTTATGGCATGGGTTTTCAAATAGGGATTACCGCTACTGTCATAAAGAACCTGACCAATGAATCCATATTCACTTCCCGTAAGGTCAAGTAATATACTTAGAGCACTGTCAAATACCTCAGCAATATTGCTTTCTGAAATAAATGTTTGCTGAAGTTTATTTACTATGCTTAAAATAAAATTCTGTCTCGCTTTAATCTTTTCAGAAAGAAGGTGTTCTGTGACATCTTGGAAAGTGCCTACAATAGTTTTTTTATTTTCGTTTCCCTCGAAAACTTTACCCTGCACTCGAACCCAGCGATCGTTTTGCTTGGCAGTTTTAATCCTGCAAGTGACATCAAACGGATCACCCGTCTGAATGGTGCTCTCAAGTGCGGAAACAATGATTACAAGGTCATCGGGGTGATAAAAATCAAGACCGTTACTTTTTTCACGCGGAAAATCAGTAGAAACTTCATGAATTTGATAAACTCCTTCGGTCCAGAGTGTTTTGCCGGTTTCGATATCCAATTCCCATGCACCAGTCTTATTGGACTTATGACTCTCATTTAACAGGAACTCTACTTTCTGTAATGATTTGTTTACTTCCCCAAGATTGATTGTCTGTCTGCGCAACTCTAAAAGCTGTATTGTTTGCCTGGCTAATCCTTTTAAGGCATTTCTTTGTTGCTCAGAAAGTTTTTTAGGCTCCCTGTCAATGGCGCAAAGGGTGCCTAAAGGAAAGCCATTATTACTTACCAGAGGGACTCCGGCATAAAAAACTACATTGGGTTCCCCTGACACTAAAGGGTTATCAAAAAAACGGTCATCCTTTCGGGCATCTTCAATCTCAAAAATTTCATCTGGTTTCAGTATAGCATGTGCACAAAAAGCTACATCCCTTGGTGTTTCGTGTGCAGTTAACCCCCTATGAGAAAGAAACCATTGTCGCTCTTTAGTGATGAAGCTAATAAGAGCAATAGGGGTACCGCATATCTCTGCAGCCATTTGGGTCAGAAAGTCAAAGTCTGCCTTCTCTTCACTATCTATGATTTTAAAAGAATCTAATTCGCCTTGGCGTTCTGGTTCATTATCGGGTTTGTGTCCTGATTTCATGTTTCCTGCTTGAATCTATTTATTGCCCATAGACAATTTCCATTCTACCGTAAATATTTATTATTTATTTGACTGTATATGAAAAAAATTTGGGATTTTAAATTTTACCTTCATTTGGTAAAATGTTCGCGCCTTACAAGGACAATAAGAGTCATAAAATATTTAGTCTTTCTTGCTTTGTCAACTTTAATCTTTTATTCCGATTATAGTTCCGATGAAACGATGTTAAGGAGGCAAAATTAAAATTATATAAAAGCGAATAAAAAAAATAAAGCTAAAATCCAAAAAATCCATTTCCTTTTTTTTCTAGTTGACTGGATTGCAATTACTAATTGTAATTTGGAAATATTTGAGTGAGTAAGAGGATTGTATGACAGAAAAAGAAGCAAGTGTAGGTAGATGGCACAAAGAATTTTTTGAGAACATTCACAATTTTGTAAAATCAGGTTTAACAGAAGACGAGGCAAGACATTTACTTGAAAAGTTTCTTTACCTTTCAAGCACAACGCCAATGCCACCTGTGATGAATAGCTTTAAGAATCCAGAAGAGTTAGAAACTGTTGGAGTTTATACTGAGAGAGGAGAAAAGGCGCGTGACTTCATGATGCAATTTCTTACTCCAATCATGAAAAACTTCAAAGTAGAAGGTTTAGAAAATTTAGAGACCGTAGAAAAACTCATTGGAAAATTTCCAATCACTCTTATTTCAAATCACTTAAGTCATTTAGATGCACCCGCCATTTTTCAAATGCTCTATGCTTCCGGTCCATTAGGAAAGCACGTTGCCGAACAAATGGTATTTATCGCAGGAAGACTTGCCTTCGAGCCTGACTTCACAAGACTCGGACTTTATATGTTTGGGACACTTCTTGTTTGCTCTCAGAAAGATATGGCGGATAATCCTAGTTTGTCGGATCTTATGACTAAGATCAACATGCGCGCGTTCCGTCAGTCTCAAAAATTGCAGGGAGAAGGAAAAATCATTTCCATATTCCCGGAAGGAACTAGATCTAGAGATGGAAGACTAATGCCATTCGTGGATACAGTCTATCATTACGTTGCGAATAAGATTGTTTTGCCTATCTCTTTAGAGGGAACAGACAAGATTCTACCTACATCCGGATTCTTATTTAATCCGGCTAATGGCAAACTAGTCATCGGCAAACCAGTCATAGTCGGTCACCTTCATTCTAAACACAAACTTCCCGTTGATATAGAAGAGATTAAATTCCCGGTTGTAGGCGACAAAAAACAATTCCTAATTGATAACCTCGCCCTACTCGTCGGCTCTAATCTAAGTCGTCACAAACATGGAACCTATCGTAACCTTTACAACGGTGACGGAATTGGAAAACATAAAAATGATCTCATTCAAATTCCAAAACATCCAGACGAGCATATCGTTGTAATTGGTTCAAGCAATTCTTCTGTAGCTTTTGCGACTATCGTTTCAAACAAGAATGTATTAGTAACTATATACCATCCCGATAAAGATGTATGTAAAACTTACAACGAAGAAAGACGGGATTTAGAGCATTATCCGCTCTACAAGCTACCGCCTAATATCGAGTTCTCCGCTGATGAAAGCGTAATCAAAAAAGCAACCCTATTCATTCAAGGAACCAATCCATGGGACTTCGACAAAGTGTATCCTCATATCATAGATAAACTTAGAAAGAACAAATCCCCAATCGTCAACGTAATCAAAGGCTTAACCGATTCACCGAGAGGATTAATCTTACGTGATTTCGAAGAAGTGTATGGCATCGAAAGAGATAGACTTGCTGTTGCCTCCGGTGCGAGTTACCCCGAACAAATCATTGAAAGAAAGATTTCCGGTTTAGAAATCGCTGCCCGCAACCCAGAAATCATTCCAAGACTAGTAAAACTTTTTACAACAGGATATATATTCTCCCGTCAAGCCATTATACCAACTGACGTTTCCGGTGTTCAACTTGGAGGAGCATTAAAAAATATCTATGCGCTTTGCATGGGTCTAGTAGAAGGATACTTCAAAGAAGTTCTAGGGGGTAATGTGGATAATACTCTATTTCATTTATCCAATCGCTTCTTCAAGGAAATGGTTTCTATCGGAGTAAGACTTGGTGGACAGGAGCCAACCTTTAACGGCTTATCAGGATTAACCGACTTTATGCTGGCTTGTTTTGGTTCTGATTCAAGAGATAGACGTTATGGCTATGAGCTTGTGACCGGTAACATACCGATTAAAATGTCTAACGGCTATCATGGCTTAACCGCTATTCCAAACCTTGTTCAAATGGATATTGAAAAATACCCTGTATTAACAAGTGCATACGAAGTAGTCATTGGCAATAAAGACATCAATCAAGCTATCCAACTTCTAGAAAGCAGACTGTCAAGAGTGTAATCTTAATATGAATCAAGATCGCAAGCCCAATCGTCTCATCCAGGAAAAAAGCCCTTATCTATTGCAGCACGCTTACAATCCAGTAGACTGGTATCCCTGGGGCGAAGAGGCATTTGAAAAAGCAAAGCGAGAGGATAAGATCGTTTTGCTTTCCATTGGGTATGCAACTTGTCATTGGTGTCATGTGATGGAGCGCGAATCGTTTGAAGATGAGAAGACTGCTGAGATCATGAATCGAGATTTTGTTTGTATCAAAGTAGATAGAGAAGAAAGACCTGATATTGATAAAATCTATATGGACGCGCTTCATGCAATGGATCAACAGGGAGGCTGGCCTCTTAATTTATTTCTCACTCCCGCTAAAAAACCAATCGCAGGAGGAACGTATTTTCCACCTGTTCAGAAATATGGACGTAAGAGTTTTACAGAAATTTTAGCTGTCATCAAAAATGTTTGGGAAACTAGAAAAGAAGAATTGATTCAATCCTCAGAGGCTATTTCTGATTTTCTCCAGAAAGAAGACTTTGCGGCTAAAGCAGATTTAACGCTACCAGACGATTCTGCTTTTGAAGCAGGGTTTAGTATGTATGATAAATTCTTCGACGAGACTTACTATGGCTTCAAGACAAACATGGTAAATAAGTTTCCCCCTAGTATGGGTCTTTCTTATCTTCTTGGCTATTACAAAAGAGCAAAGAATCAAAAGGCTCTTATGATGGTTGAGACAACTCTTCTCGCTATGAAGAAAGGAGGTATCTACGATCAAATCGGTGGAGGAATTAGCCGTTATGCGACAGACCAGAGATGGCTCGTCCCTCATTTTGAAAAGATGCTCTATGACAATTCTCTTTTTATCCAAGCGCTTACTGAGTGTTATCTGGTTACTGACAAGAATTTCTACAAAGATGCAGTCTATGATATTGTAGGTTACATTCGTCGTGATATGAGTTTAGACGATGGCGGAATTGCCTGTGCAGAGGATGCAGACAGTGAAGGGGAAGAAGGAAAATTCTATATCTGGAGTCTAGATGAATTTCGTTCTATCTGTAGAAAAGATTCATCTATATTAGAAAAGTTCTGGGACGTTACCGAAGAGGGAAACTTTGAAGGACATTCTATTTTAAATGAATCCTTTCATTTGGAATTTGAAAAAGAAAATAACCTTAACCCAAAAGAGTTTCAATTACTAATAGATAAAAATAAGAAAAAGCTTTTAGAAATTAGATCGAAACGAATTCGTCCTTTGAGAGATGATAAAGTATTAACCTCCTGGAATTGTCTATACTTGCGCGCCCTAGCCTATTCCTCTATTGCATTTCAAGACAAATCGCTATTAGACGATGCTATTCGTATATACGAATTCATACAGAATAAACTATTCAACGAAAATTGTAGGCTTTTAAGACGTTATCGAAATGGAGAATCTAGATTCTTTGCCTATCTTACGGATTATGCAGAGTTGGCGCTTGCTTGTATTTATTTATACAAAGCCACTTACGATTCCAAGTATATAAAATCTGCTCATGCGATGACAGAAGAAACCATTCGGCTCTTTCGCTCTCCAAACGGACCTTTCTATGATACGGGAAGTGATGGAGAAGAATTAATTCGTAGATCTATAGACGGATACGACGGAGTAGAGCCATCGGGTAATAGCTCTATGGCGCATGTTCTAAACCAATTAGCCTCTCTCGGAATTGAAACTTCTCGCTATGAAGATATTGCAAATTCAATCTATAGGTATTTTTCAGAAGACTTAAATACACGAGCGATAAGTTATCCTTCTATGCTTTCTGCCTATTTGTATACAAAAAGTTCTCCCAAACAAATTGTAGTCCTTGCGGATAAAGATAACTCGGAGGCAAAAGAGATTTTAAAATTTCTAGAAACAGAATATCTACCCGACGCATTCATAGTATTTGCCACAAAGGAAAATATCTCCGAGCTAGAAAGGATACTTCCTGTCCTCAAAGGGAAAACTTCTGATAAACCGCTAGCCATCTTTGTCTGTCAAAACCAAACCTGCGACTTACCAATATTTACCCTTGAAGCTTTAAAAGAGAAGCTAATATAACTCGGGGGTGACATTTTCCGAAGGTCTATTCTTCTCTACACCTTTGGCAGGTCTTCTCGCCCGTCCGAGTGAATGGCAAATCGTCCTTTGCCTCTAGGATGGACTGGCTCGGAAGATTGCCAAGACCAACCACCGAATTGAGTCGATTGAAAGTCTCTAAATGCTTCTTGAATTTCTTGTGTTGTATTCATTACAAAAGGACCATATTGAACGACCGGTTCTTCAATAGGCTTAGCCTGTAGAAGTAAAAAGCGCGATTCTGCTTCTCCATTTTGGATGAGTATGTCTTCCTCAGAAACCAATTCAAGACTATGATAAGAAGGAATTTCTTTTTCATCGATTACAACTGTTTGTCCTCGATAGAAGTAAAGACTTCTATTGACTCCAGCATTAGAAGCAGGTAATATCCATTTGGCGCCAGCTTCCATTTTTATCACCCATATCGCAAGAGAGTTCTTCGGGTCTGACCCCCATGAATCAGGTGGAGGGGGTGGAGGTTGTAAGCCGCCTAATTTTCCGGCGATGATATCTACTTCTGTGTATTTTCCATTTTCATCTTTCGACTTATACTTGGGAATCGACTCATTCCAGAGCATTGTAAAATGAGGCTTCACAAACTTATTCGCTTTCGGTAGATTCAACCAGATTTGAAAGAGTTCAAGCTTATTAGGCTTATCCTCATTTACCAGGGGAAACATTTCTGCATGTTGAACTCCCGCTCCTGCTGTCATCCACTGCACATCTCCTGCCGAATAACGTCCCACTGCTCCCATAGAATCAGAATGATCTACAAAGCCAGACTGCACAACGGTTACTGTCTCGAAACCGCGATGAGGGTGATTCGGAAATCCTGGAATCTTTTCTCCATGATACATTCTCCATCCATCCTTTACTTGAAAGTCCTGTCCTATATTACGTCCTGCTAATGTAGATTTTTCGGGTCCCATAGAAGAATTTCCCTTTGGATAAAAGTCTTCATGGTGGACACAAAACAAAAATGGATCTATAGTCTCCCATTGAAATCCCATTCGCTTAACACTTTTAATCATCTGTTTACTCATACTTATCCCCTGCCCTGTAATTTCTTTATCGGATTTACCCTTCTTTCCAAATAGCTTAAATAATAAAACAGGTAAAGAGAGTGATGCGAGTCCAATCATTTTTTTTAAGAATTCTTTTCTGGTTTTCATTATCTTTAGTCTCTCGAAACTCAATAATTTTTATTGCAAAATTTCATGCTTTCGAATGTTGAATAAATATGACATGAAAAAACTTGCTCCCATATTAATTTTCTTATTTTTCACAATCAATTGTTTGAAAGCAAAAAAATCTCCCTTCGATATCTCAAGCCCTAGTGGTCTTTTCGGAGTAGGTATCCTTACTAGTGGAAATGGAATTAACAAAAGCAATGGTAGTGGGTCTAATACCAACGAACAGAATACAGAAGTTCCTAGCTTTACTGTTTCTGGTAGCATTAGCGGATTTACACAAGGCTCTATGACTTTATCTAATAACGGGAAAGATGAATCCAATCTAAACCCTACAAACACCTATTCATTTAAAGTTCAAAAAGATAGTTCATTCAATATAATTATAAAATCAAACCCCTCTGGCTTTGTCTGCTCTATTATAAATGCCTCTGGTATCGCTACTGCAAACGTAACCAATGCAAATATAACCTGCTTACAAATAACAACACCCAAATTAGTTTATAGTCCGGGCAACTGGAATGACTATGTAAAAAATGATGGGACAGATAGGCTAACAGCAAGTAGTTCCACATGCGATGGAACTGAAACTGGAAATTACTACCAGTCTTGTATTCATGCTGGCGAGATTCGCAAAATTGAAATTCCAAATAAATCTTCTTGCACAGGTCTCACTATAGCGGATAACGCTTCCTCTGGTGGAGCACTCAATTGGATATGCAAAGAAGACAGTGCAAATAACCAGCTCGTAATTTACTCTACTAACTTGCGAAAAGGGAAATATTTATCAGACCTAATCGACTGGTCACTTTCTATCCCATGAAAACAAAACTTTATTGAAATTAAGTCTTAACAGAGAGAGCAACCACTTGATTTGAATCGACAACCTCAAACTGACTGGAACTACAGCCAGGAATTATACATATCACAACCTTCGCTTGCTTTTCCTCGCCGCATACACACATCTATCCGACTATCTTAGCTGGATGAGCTACTATCAAGCGTTAGACATTTTAAACTTAATAATCCAGCTATTGCATTATCTGGGCAAAAGAATTTAATCGAAGATGTCAAGGTCATGAATGGGAAACATCAGGGCATTGCATTGAATACGACTGCTACAAATAATCTAATTATTAATTCTACTTCCGCAAATAACGCCTTCAACGGAATTTACTTAAATAGTTCAGGAACAAGTAATTTTTTCTGAATACAGTTCCTGTATCGTAATGGTTCCGAGAGGAATCTTTGCATATCACTCAGGATCAAATGACAATCACTTCAATGAATTTAACTATCATCATACATTAATAAAGAAGGTGGTCTTATGTTTTTTACTAACTTCAATAAAAATTTTATAATCAATCATTCTTTCATTAAACAATGCTAACTTTGGATTAGAAAATTCAGGTTCAAATAACAATACCATATACAATCAAATCAGTTCCAATAACAATACTTCAGCTATTTCACCGCAACTTGTTTCAACGACTGCGTCCTATTCGGGCAATGTCTTTACTGGATTATTTAAAGTGTCGGGCTTAAACAATATCGCCTGTAATGCGTTAGGCACTCCGGCTGGAATTGGTTTTACAAATACCTGTGCTCAAGAAGGTGCGTCTGATTTCGTTTCAAGTTTTAGTATAGATGTATTAACAGGAATTCTAGCGGGTAACGGTGGTAAGTCTTCATCCGATTCCGCCAATTCTAGTTTCGCTACTGGAACTGCAACTTATTCTACTACTTTAAATTGGAATAGCTTTGAAAATAACTTTCGCTTCATAGGAAAAGCAGGCGGCGCATTTCCTGATTTAACTAACACACAAAGAGGACATTGCATCACAGGGGACACTTGCCAAATCTGGGATGCATCTTTAAAACAATCTGACACTATTGCGCGTAACGTCAATTCTTGCCCCACTAGCTCTTCTACAATCACACATAATTCCATTACTTTTTTAAGAGGCGCTTATGAAATCTTAGGAGATTTTATTGGCGACGAAGATGGTCTTTGTGAATCCAATGAATCCTGCATCTACACACCAAACATCGGAGCCTACCAGGGGCATGGTAGTATTATCCCCGCGTCACAGGTCACAAGCTCTACTAATAAATGTAACGATCTAACCACAGGCACAATTTCAAATGTAAAGCTTTATAAGTTTGAGACAAACGGGTATTAATCCCTATCAACGCTAAGCAAATCGAAACATATAGGTAGTTTCCCTATATGCGGATTCTCCCTATAGACAAGCCTCCTTTTTCTTGCTAGAATAACCGTATTACTAAAACTGAGAAGTATAAACGAAATGTTACCTTGGCAAAGCATTCGGACTACACTGCAATTGTATTGGATGATAAAATAAAGGCTGAATTTATTAGTCAAAACAAACCAATTCCATCGACCAATTTTGCTATTCAATCCAAATTTTCCCATGGAGTCTTAAAGCTATTAATCGTAGATTTAGAAACAGGAGAAATTCTCAGTTACGGCAAAACCGAATTATCCGATGAAAAGGAAATGCCTATACAATTCGAAAGAGTAATTGAGGAACAACTCCTTAGATACAGATAACTTATTCTTTAATTCTTGTTTATGAAATTTTTACTATACTTTTTTTCTGTTCCTTTCATCTTGAAAAATGACAACTCTCTCAACGCCACGTTTAATAAGGAAGAATAGAAAATGGAAACATACCTCGATTTATATAAAAGACTAAGACCTGTTCTCCAAAGGTTAGACAAAGAAAGAGAGAGAAAATTATTCTTTGTAATTCCTATTTCTATAGTGTGCCTGTTTCTCTATTTGTGCGCGATCGGTTTCGTTGACATATTCATATTTGGAGACGAATCATTAAGACCAGATAATTTCTTTTTCATGCTATTTATTCAGATAATCTATTATATACCCTTGATAGGCTGTGCTTGGCTTTACTCAAAATTGAAGGAATATATGGGTGAATACGAAAAACGATTTAAGACCAATATCATTAAGCCGATTCTTTCATCCATTGCGGATAATGTAAACTATAGGCCAGATGATAAATTCAAATCTAAGGATGAACTTGAGGATAGCGAATTTATATCCGAAAGACCAAGTAGGATTGATGGAGAGGATTTAGTAGAAGGAAATATAGAGGGAATTAAATTTGCTTTCTCCGAAATTTACGCAGTTAAAAATACCAAAACATCGAACGGTAAGACGAGTGAGGAAACTTTATTGGATGGAGTTTTTTTTATAGGAACATTTCCGAAAGCAATCGCTTCTACTATTAACATTAGCGGTAAGAGTCATATTCTAAAGCCAATAAGTTCTGGTCTATTCAGCCCAGTAGTAATACTCTGTGCTTTTATTTTGGGAGTTATTTTTTTTCTAAATGTAATTCCTCCTGAAACTATTATTAGTTTTCTTAAGAAGCGCTTCTTATTATTTTTTTTCATATTCCCTCTATTGATTTTTCTATTTCTTTCTGTCGCAAGAAAATATAAAACGATAACACCTAACAGTAGATTAACCCAATTAAACAAAGGAAGTCTATATCTAAAAGAAAATTATAGAGTTTATGCTGATTCTCCAAGTGATGTTGATCGTATTTTAACTAAGGAAGTGCAATCTGCCTTAGTTTCATTCCAGAAAAAAACCTTAACCTCTGCAACCATTCATATCAGAAACGAAATGGTTTATATCTTTATCCCTAACGGTTTCAATATTTTTGAACCAAAATGGTTTAGAAAAAATACTGACCCAAAGGTGATTCAAGAATCCTATGATCTCATGCGGGGATTTCGGGATATAATCGTGACGTTGAAATCTACTATTTAAGGCTAATTACTCTTTGTCCCTTTGCGACTTTTGTTGACTGGTAACACCAATCGAAAGAAAATGAGCTGTATGCATAAAATACTTCATCATCCTCTCGGCTGAATCGGGATCAATCTCTTTAGTCTCTTCTACAGCAGCCTTCATATGAAGCAACCATCGATTAGCCGCTTTCTCAGACATATTAAATGGCATATGCCTACCAATGAGAGCGGGATGACCTTTTCTTTTAGAAAAATACATAGGTCCACCCATTCTCTGCATAAAGAACTCAGCCTGATTCTCTATTGCCTCTTCCATACTTTTATTCTTAAAAATATTCTGAAACCATTTCTCTTTGTCGTTATAAACCTTTGTATAAAAAGTTCTACTTAATTTCCAAAAGGTTTCTTCTCCAAGTCTTTCGTAGAGGTTCACCTCATCAATTCGCATTGCTTCTTCCATCGTGAGTCCGGTTCTTTCTTCTATGAGTTCATCTAAGTCTTTCATGTTTTACCTAATTTTTTATGTAAAAAAATTTTAGCGAAGTAATTAAATTTATAAATTCGTTTTTTATTTCATTGTAGGAGCTTTTAATAATAATTCTCCCATAAGTTCTGATACAATCCATTCTTCAGAAATCTTTTCGTTTTCGAAATGACTAACTATCATTTCAGTCCACTTTACCTTTTTTCCGCTTGCTGGAATTCTTTTCATATTTTTGCTGTTCTTACCGCTTAAAGTTCTTTGCCAAGTTATTGTATTAGAAGATTCATTTAAAAATTCAATTTTAACAACTTTAATATCTGAAAATGCAGAACGAAGCTGTTTAAAAAATGTTTTAATGAAAACATGTCCTTTGTATTCTCTCGCCCCTGCATGGGCAACATAATTCACTGCAAATACTTTCTCTACAACATCCAATTTACCATCTTCAAAGAGTTGGCTAACTGCTAGCTTAATCATTTGTTCTTTGTTCATAATAATACCCTTTTACTTATTGGCTCTCTATTAAACTCTTCTCCAATATATTTTCCAACATCTCTATTGTCAAATTGGTTCCTTTGTCTTTCTAGGAATTTGTATTCAACTTCTCGATAATTCTATCTCCTTCTATCCCACAAAGTTAAAAGCCTAAATACCACTTCTCGCAAATAAGTTCCACTATTTTTCTACGTCAACAGCAAAAACCTAGAAGATAAACATCTTACGGCTAATCTATGTTAAACTCTTTAGTGCGCTTTTTACGCTAAGGACAGGAAATATTTCACGCTAAGACTTTCTTTTTTTCTTCGCGACTTAGCGCACTCGAGTATAATTCATTGAGTTATCCGATTATTTTAACTTCAACAAATCGCACTCGATCACATGATTGGCACCGAGAAGATTAGCAATCTTATCATGCAAAGATTTACAATCTAGGAAATTCAAATCATCCTTTTTTCCTTTTGAAAAAACATTTACATTCGCATCATACTCTGTTCCGAGTTTATCAACATCCTCTGGGGTTATATTAAGAGTATCCGTTGCAAACATATCGGGCTTAGTGAGTTCCACTGTATCAGAAATCATATTTGTAGAATCTGGTCCTAGATCCTTTCCGAACTCGAAGCTTACAACGATTTTGCTCTTCGTTGCTTTTATTTTTTTTAAGGCAGCCGGTGTTAGTTGGACATCGACTTTGAAATAGGGAAACACTGATTCTTTTGCTATCGCAGTTGGCTCTACAGGTTTTTCTTCTACTTTTGGTTCTTCTTTTTTCCCACAATTCATTAGGAAAAGAAGTGCAGAAATTGCAGTTATTAATTTTAATTTATTCATCTTTTTAATTCTCGCTATCAATTAAATTAAACTTTTACCAAGAAATGCTTTGTATTTATAAATTGCATTAAAAAATTACTTTCCTTTGTAACAGGATCTTTCAAAATTTCATCGTAAATAATTTTTTAGAAAGAGGAACCAATAGGGATTAGCAAAAACACAATCAAAGACATCGAGCTTAAAGATAAACAGATGTTCGGCAATATTAACTTTCTTTTTACAAGCTAGAATCAAGATAAACTGAAGAAGGCATAGGATTATTAAAAATAATTTCATGAATAGTAATTTCAAAGTCTAGAATAGAAAATCAATTTTAATTTAGGTTGACCAAAAGAGAAACTTAGACCAGGCTGAAATTAAATTATGATAAATCAAAAAACAGTAGATAGTGAAATTTATAAAATTTTTCAGGCGGACATAGAAAAAGAAATACTCAAAGGGGAAATTACCCGTGCTAAGTTTTTATCCATTATTTTTTTAATAATAACTTTTTTCTTTTCTGCTTTCCCATTTTTCAGACCAGAGGATTATCTCAAAGTTTTTACAGACAAGTTAAATCCATATTATCCGCCTATTTTTTTTATTTCTGCTTCTACTTATTTTTTTATTAATAGCCAACTCTTCCAACGATGGTCTCGCCTAAATAAACCGGTTCCTATTGCTCCACGTTATTTGGATGCATTGATCCAAACAAGTCTGCCATCCATTCCTATTCTATATTTAGGATCAATTCGAGAGCCTGCGATTTATGTAATGTTGACTCCACCCGTATTTGTTTACTTTATTTTTATTATTATTTCTGCGCTGCAATTAAATTTCAAACTGAGCGTTTTCACTGGATTAGTCGCAGCTACAGAATATTTTTCTATAACGCTTTACTTTCATTATAAATCCATGGGAATGCAAACGGATTTTGCGATTAGCTCTATTCAATCACATATTGCTAAGACTGTTTTCATGCTGGTATCAGGTATTATCGTAGGTTATGTGACTTTGCAAATTGAGCGAAGGCTACTCAATTCATTTAAATTGTTAGAGGAACGCAATCGAGTTACGAATATTTTTGGTCAGCATGTTTCGCCTGCCGTTGTGGAAAAGCTTTTAAGCCAAACTGAATTTACAAGTGAGATGAGGCATGTTTGTATGCTTTTTTTTGATATTCGAAATTTTACTCAATTTTCGGAAACTAAAAAGCCAGAAGAAGTTGTGAGTTATCTAAATACGATCTTTGATTTTTCGATTGATATTATTAATCGCAACGGGGGAATTATAAATAAATTTTTAGGTGATGGTTTTATGGCTGTGTTCGGTGCACCTATTTCGAGCGGAGATGATATTAAGAATGCAGTGAAAGCTTCTCTTGAAATAATAGAACGAGTTCAACTAGAAGTGGATAATAAGAATATACCTCATACAAATGTAGGTATTGGACTTCATTCTGGGGATGCTGTAACAGGGAATGTTGGTTCAAGCAAACGCAAAGAATATACAATCATTGGAGATGTTGTAAATTTAGCGTCTCGCATTGAACAGTTAAATAAAAGTTATTCTTCAATGCTATTAGTTTCTGAGGATGTATGGAAAGGATTGAGCGGATATTCAGGAGAATCCCTTGGAGAGGTTCTAGTTAAAGGTCGCGAAAAACCAGTTCAAATTTACAAATTAGCTTAGGGAAAACAATGAAAGAAATACATTTATTCTGTGATGAACATTCGCAGGCAAATGCAGATAGATTTAGATTAACTGAGCACCGAGCAAGCCCAATTTACTGGTAAAATACTCGCCGAGAAAAAAATTCTAGCAAGTTTAAAGTTTAAAACTTTATTTATAGTTGGTCATGGTGTTACAAACTAAACGGGGTAAAATTTTCTGAATTTGCTATTACAAATGGAACGACGTATAAGGAGTTAATACTGCATAACCCCTGGATTCGAACTGGCAAGTATAACTTTGACGTTCCAACTGGAAAGACTTATGAGTTCTTAATTCCTGAGAAATATTTTTTTAAATATTGATTTGGTAAATAGAGTGTTTGCCTTCAATTCCTTTTAGGTTATGGGATGACTTTGCCACTCTATTAAATCCATTTTTAAGAAAAAGGGAGCGAACTTCTTTATCAGTGAAAACTTCTTCTGAAAATGAAATTTGTTCACTCTTAGAAATGGACTGAATTCTAGCAGCCTTATTAACAGTGGAACCAAAATAATCTAGTCTTTCATTCAAGTTTACTAAAATCGCAGGACCACGGTGCACTCCTATTTTTAAATAAACTTTTTCTGAAATATCTTTATTCAAGTTATACTCTTTCATTCTCTTCATTGCCGAAAATATTGCCTCAAAAGAATTTACATTTTTTTGAAAAGAAGCCATCACAGCATCTCCGATAGTCTTCACGATAATGCCTTCTTTGTTTTGAATTTCTGAAAGTAAAATGTCGAAGTGATCGCGCACAATATTATATGCCCTTACATCGCCTAACGTTTCATACATTCTAGTCGATGCGGTAATATCTGTAAAGAGTAAAGTAACAGAAGAGATTACAAGACGTTCCCGCCCACTCAATACCTCGGCACCAAATAATTTGGAAAACAAAGGAAAATGTTGTAGAGTAATACCACTTAGCCGTGGTTTCATTAAAGCAATAGGAATTTCTTCTAATAGTTTATTCTTATGCAAAAATAATCCAGCAATGGGAGCTCCTAAATTTCTCCCGATTATATGAACAGGTCCGGATTGTATTCGAATTTCTTTTTTATCGTAGTCTTTTTCCAATTGGGTAATTTCAATTTCTTGCATATTGGAAGCTTTTGTGCTCTCGACAAAAAGGATTCCTTTTGCAAGAGTAATCGGACAAAAATAGCGGTATTCACCTGCCTCTAATTCAATTGTGCTCTCCATTGAATTTCCTTTGGGCAAAGCAAATTCCAAAAGTGGATTTAGACTTGGAGGTGGAGCGCAAAATGGCGGTAAGTCTAAATCTTCAATATCTTTTGTCAGGGAAAAAGTAACCTCTACTCTATCTTTAAAATCGGGAGTATAATCTTTTTCGCACATTTTACAACTTGAAATTGACTTTGCTTCCCGCAGGGAATGAAAAGAATCAGTAACCATATTGCAATGCGGACAATGCATTTGCCAATTTAAAGTAAATGCTTCAAGAGAAATACCGTAAAGAAAAATTGGAAGGATTGAATTAAGCGAATAATGCTCATTAACCAGAGAATATGGATTGATTTGAAATCTCTCTATAGGCTGTGATTTTAAAATCCATTCTTCTACATAGTCTAATGCTTGTAGAGAAACAGATTCTTTGTCCCGGATTTTAACCAATCTTTCTTTTAATAGAACTTCATTCATAAATCTTTCTCCATTTTCTTTCTAGTAATCTGCATCCAACTTCTCTCATAATTTTATATCCTTCTATCCCACAAAGTTAAAAGCTTAAATACCACTTCTCGCAAATAGGTTCCACTATTTTTCTACAAAGGGGTATTCCCCATTCTCAAAAGCAGAGTATCCAATTTTAATCCAGAATTTACTTTTGAGAATGGGTATAACAAAAGTGGACTTTCGTCTCTTTCATAATAAGATGTTATGAAGTAAGCGGGGGAAATTTTCGCATCAATTTAAAAGCCTGACTATTGTAAAGATATACCTCTGGTATCCAAGAAAAACCTGGCTTTAAAAAATGTCAATGTGATTCAACATTAGCAATAAAGTCATGCAATTTAACGAAAGCCCCTGCGGGCGCAATACTCTTCACATGGGCGTCAGTTCAACCCATGCAAACATTAAAGATGAACTTCAACAAGGGGGATAAGTAATACAAAACAAAGTCTTTGGATATGTAATCATTCCAATGAATATGCAAACCTTTCAAATAGATATGCAACCATTCCAATGAATATGCAACCATTCAAATAGATATGCAACCATTCCAATGGATATGCAACCATTCAAATAGATATGCAACCATTCCAATGGATATGCAAACCTTTCAAATAGATATGCAACCATTCCAATGGATATGCAAACCTTTCAAATAGATATGCAACCTTTCAAATAGAATATGCAAACCTTTCAAATAGATATATTATCCAAGTCTATGCTAGACTAGACATCCTTGTCTGAATCTACCTATTGCTTTTACTTTTTGAATAGACGAATTTTCTCCCATTTTAAAAGGTTATTTTAAACAAGAGGAACAAATAGATGAACAAAAATGCCTTATATTTCTTTTTTTATACCCTGGCGGCTTTTATTTTGACTGGCTGCAATCGGTTGGATACTATCGAGTATTCGCCCAAACTTACGCCTGACGCTTTTTTAAGCACACAACACTGGATGCGACTTCAGTTAGGATCATTGAATTTTGTATTAAGTCAGCCGTCTTCTTCCTTAATCGTATACTTTGTGAGCCTGTTTGATATTTTTGTCGCTTATAAATTCTTTACCAATCTACAAAATCAAAAGTCCAAACTATGGTGGGGAGTTGGTCTATTTCTTACAGGGGCGGGAGCATTATTAGCTGGAACTAGCTACCAGGCTTTTGGCTATGAAATCAAATGTGGCGGAAGAGAATTTTGCACATGGACTAGCTGGTGGGAAATCATCTACGCGTTATTATCAGGACTTGGAATGAATGCATTCTTAGTTGCCTGTGCTCACTCCAATGCAACGGGAAGCTTTCGAAAGACTATTATCTATTATGCGGTAATCAATGCAAGTCTCTACTCTGTCCTTTTACTTTATGGTGCATTTGTTCCCATTCAGTTTCTTGTATCCTTTGAATTCCTAAGTCTCTCTTCTACACCTAGTGTGATCTTCTTTGTTTGGATTTATGGGAAGGCATACAATAAAACAAAAGACAAAATGAATCTCTACTTGCGCAATACATGGATTATCCTCATAGCGGTTATTTTTACGTATGCGCTTTATTTGATTGCAGGAATCACCCAACCACTCTGGCAAAAAGGAATCTGGTTTACAGAGAATGATATTTTACATGTTGGAATGATTTACTGGGTTTATTATATCCTAGTAAAACTTCCAAACGAAGTAAAAGATTTACTCTAATTCCACATCGTTTAATGTATTGGAGAGGTTAATGCGATCGTTTAGAGCCTTGTGATCTACAAGTTTATCAAGCTCTCGCACTGCCTCTTCCAATTTAGTTCTATACGTTCTTAAAAGTCTAATTCTATCAACAGGGGAAGGGATCTCTGACATACTCACCATTTTTCGAATCGGTGCGTTAGACTCTGTATAGTTTGTATGTTTATCCACTTGGACTTTTACACCTGTCATTTCTTCATTGCTTGGTTCATTGGAAATAGACTTAATGACTGTTTCCGAATCCATCTTGGAGCTAAGTCTTGTTCTTCTCTTGTGAAAAGAAATACTATCTAGTTTTCCCTCTGCCATTTTCAAAACAAAGGTTTCAATTACAAAATGCTGGAGTCGTCTACCGGGCTGTGTCTCTGTGAAATTTCGAATCTCTCTTGTATAAGAATTATTCTTTATGCTACCCTGACGAACTAAATACGGGATGAACTTAGAAAGCTCACCTTGAAAGAATTTTACATCTTTCTTTACAATCTCAAACGTTGCCCTTTGTTCATTTGTAAACTCTCTAGTCTGTATGGTTCCATCTGGATTGATTAAAGTTGGATATTCAAAATCATCTGCTGACACAGTAAACAGCAAACTAAAAAAAAGAACAAGTAGAATAGGCATAATGTATTTCCTAGGTAAATTAGTATTTGCATACAGTAAACGCACAAAAGTTTTTTTCAAGCTATTTAATTTTTGAAAAGGATTGCAACTAGGCACAAAGACACAGAGAGAAGGTAAGAATGCATTTCAAAGATTACCACCGATGGACACCGATTAACACTGATAAAAGATAGGATATTAGTATAAAATTCTGAGTTTGGTTTCAATCCGAATCATTTTTTATCGTTCTGTTATCGGTGGTATTCTTGAAAGGTCCGTCTATCAAAAATATCTTCTTTTCTAATAGTGTTTTCCATTTATTGATTGTAAAAAAGGCAAGGTCAATTAAGCTTTGAGACATACGTATGGAAATAACGAAAAGAAAATCTGGCGAAACAATAGTGATAGAGCTTTCTGGGAGTCTCGATATTTATACGGCTACTGACTTTAAGACATATTTACAGGCAAATGTAAATACCGATCACTCTAAAGTCGTTGTAAACATGGAAAAACTCAATTATATCGACTCTTCGGGAATAGGAATGCTGATCAAGAGTTTGAATTATATGAAAGAATTAGACGGACAACTCCAACTAGCCAATCTAAAAGAATCTCTACAGAAAATTTTTAAAGTAGCTGGCTTAACAGCCTACTTTCAATTTATCACAGAAAAAGAATTCAAAGAAAAATATTTGGCATGAACTCGACGCATTTGACAGAGCAGGCGCTCGGAGAAGTTCTTTCCGAAATTCAAATTCAATCCTTTGACTGCACTTGGAATATTTCAAATGAGAAATTAATCGAAGTAATGGGAATTCGTAAAGAGGATTTTTACCGTAGCCTCTATTCTCTTCGCAGAAATCACTCCCAAAATCTAAACCTTCGCTCTTTCAGCGAAAAAGAAGGCGATCTTCTCTGTCTTCTATTACAACAAATTCTACGTAGAGCAGATATTGAAGAAGAATTTCTTAAATCAGGCGTTTACTTCCCCGAAGCTTCTCTCATAGAGCTTGGACAAATTTTGGTAGAGCTAATACAATCAACACTCAAAAAACACAAACTCGACAAAGAACTCTTTCATCTTCTTGTAAGCTCTACCAAGCAATTTGATGATGCATTTGATTCTTATTTCGAGGACAAATTTGATTTAGAAATATTATACGAAAGAAGTATTAGCATCTTTACAAACTCAAGAAATATCGACACTTCTTTCGGGGCAGATATTTTTCTCAAAAAGCATTTACAGGACTTAATTAAATACAATAAAATTTCGTTAAAGAAGATAACACAGGAATATAGACAAAGGTTTTATTACGAATTATTCGGAAAAATTAAACGTGAGGGGAAAATGGATTCAGATACTAGAAAACTTTTAGAATTCTTTCAATTAGAAGATAATGCAACTCTAAAGGATTTAAAAAAACGTTTTAAGGAGCTACTCCTAGTTTACCACCCGGATGTAAACAAAGACGGACATGCAAAGACACAAGAGATTATAGAAAATTACAATAAGCTATTTGAGCTTATCCGCTAATCTAAAAAAAACTCCAACCCCATTTATTAAAGTAACGTGCCATATTAGCTATAAATACAAAGGTAATCTTCCAGTCTCTATGTGCAGCTCTCTTCCAGAGATGAACGATATGCGCCTTAGCATAATAAGAAGTTCTAAATCCAATGCTCTGCACTTCTCTACAAATATCTGCATCCTCAAAATATAAAAAGTATCTCGGGTCAAATCCTTTTACACGATTCAGAACATCCCTTCTAAATAACATAAAAGCTCCACTAATAAATGGAACTTCGTAATTCTCCTCCTGATTCAAGTCTCTCATTTCATAGTTCTCTAAAATCGTCTTGAATAAGAAATGCAAAAACTTCGGAACAAACCTTCTAACAAAAAGAGAGGCTAATGAAGGGTATCTCTTGTTTAAAAATTGCTGGGTTCCATCTAAGTTTAATACTTTGGGAATTCCTATTCCTATTTCTGGATTCATATCCATATAATGAATCATTTTTTCAAGAGCATCCTCTTTGATAAATACATCAGGATTTAGGATAAGAAAGAATTTGGACGGCTCAGCATTCTCTATCGCAATATTATTTCCTTTTCCATAGCCTACATTTCTCCCATGATTGAAATGATAGAAAATCCTAGAGTCCTGCGCAAAAGAGTAATTACCCTGAACAGGACTATTGTCTACAATGTAGATTTTTACTTTGAGTTTAGTATCCAGAAAAGAATTTACGCACTCCTGCACAACTTGCGGAGAAGTATCGTAAACCACTACACTCGCAATGCAATCATAGACTGGATTCATACTGCTTCTTTAAATCGCTTACAATGTTTTTCTGCATTGCTTCATTCGTTCCACCACCAATCGAAAGTAAAATTGAATCCCGATGTAGTCTCTCAACCGGATACTCTCTACAATATCCATATCCTCCTAGTGCCTGAATCGCATTTCTAGAAACACGCTCAGCCATTTGAGTCGTAAATAATTTTGCAGAAGCAGCACCTAAAGAGTTTCTAGATTCAGGATTCATATTAGAAGCGACTTGGTATACGAGTGCTCTCGCAGCCGAATACTCAGCGTAAGACTCTGCAATCATTCTTTGGATTTGACCAAACTCGGAAAGTTTCTTTCCAAATGCTTCTCTGTGTAGAATAGAATATTCACTCATAATATCGAGACAACGTTTCGCAATTCCAAGAGATTGAGCGGCTAATGTAATACGCTCAATTTCCAAGTTGCGCATCATATGAGAAATAGCACCATTCTCTTCACCAATTAAATTCGCTTCTGGCACTTCTAAGTCTTCAAAGACTAGCTGAGTAGTTGGCGAAGATCTCATTCCCATCTTTTCTTCTTTCTTTCCAACGCTAAATCCTTTGAAATTGGATTCAACGATGAATGCTGTCGTCTTCTTAATGTCTCTCTTGTGTAATTTTGCATAGACTAAAAATACATTTCCAATGCTTCCATTTGTGATGTATTGCTTGGTTCCGTTTAATATGTATTTGCCGTTAGACTTAGTAGCGACAGTCGCCATACCTAATACATCTGTTCCTGCTCCGGGCTCTGTCATTCCCATACCAGCAATCCACTCGCCGGATATAACCTTTTGCAGATAACGAGACTTTTGCTCTGCATTCCCGCTATAATAAAAATTATTTACAAATAAAACTTCATGCGCTAAATAAGAGAGTGTAAACCCCGGATCATACTTGGACATTTCTTCATGAATGATAACAGCTGCTACTGCGTCTAAGCCCAATCCCCCGTCTTTTTCAGGAACGGTAACACCGAGTAGTCCCAACTCAGAAGCCAATTTTTGAAATACTTCTTTGTTAAAAGTCTCTGTTTCATCGTATTCTTTGGCTTGCAGGTCTAATTCTTGTTTTGCGAATTTCGCAACATTGTCTCTAAGCTCTGCATGTGCATCACTGGGATTAAACAAAATATCTTGTCGTTTCATTACACTATTTCCTCATATATTCCAATATAATCTAAATTTCTAAACTTGCCGCGGTAGTCCATTCCATATCCTACTACAAATTCATCTTCAATATCAAATCCAACAAATCGTATATTCGTTTTCGATTTATGCTTTTTGTGTTTTACTAGAAGAGAACAAACTTCAATCGAATTTGGTTTTTTCTTTTTTAAATATGCAATTAAATAATTTAAACTAAATCCGCTGTCTATAATATCTTCCACGATTAAAACTTTTTTGCCTTTGATATCAAGACCTACATCGCGTTTAATCAATACTGCACCGGAAGATTCTTTTCCATCTCCATAAGAAGATGCTTCTAGAAAATCAATTACAGAAGTGGATTTTATTTCGCGCATCAGATCAGCGGCAAACATGAATCCACCTTTCAATATACACAGAAGAACTATTTCTTCCTTCTTATAGTAAGCAGAAATTTCTTCTCCTAGTTCTTTTACTCTTTTTTAATTTTGCCGTTGTTATTAATTTTTTCATTGTTTTACCGGAGTCCAGAATAATATCAATTTGCCTGGAAACGTAGATATATGCTTCCAGGAGGAAATCGGAAAAGATAAACCAATCAAGGCAGACGTGCTAAATTTTTGAAAAAAAGAAAAGTCTTTGTATGCATTCTGTCTTAGAATCAATTGGTTTGCTAATTCCTCTAGTTCTGGATTATGCCCTAAAAATAAAATTGAATTATGCGAGTCGTCTGTATTTGTAATGAGATTATAAAAAACTCCAATATTTGCTTCATATAAAAGTGGGGTTACTTCTACATTCTTAAACAAGTCATTGTTTTTATTTACAATCTCTAAAGTTTCCACGGCACGCTTTGCATCAGAGACATAGGCAATATCTACACGGAGACTTCTATCCTTTAAAAAAGAGCGCACTGCCTTTGCATTCTTGCGTCCCCTTTCTGAAATAGGTCTTTCATGATCGATTCGGAATTCAGCAGCCCAGTCTGATTTTGCATGTCTCAGAAGATAAATTGTTTTTAGAGAATCCATATAACGATTGAGTTCATTTGAAATGATTCGGGTCAAGCAGAATTAGGTCAATTTGGTTATTGACTCATAACTAGAACCATGTTCTATGGAGTCATAAAGAAAACAAAAAGGTGTAAAAAAGTATGAGCGGCTACAACAAAGCAGAATTAAACTTGGATGGCAAATCATTTCCTCTCAATATAGTTACCGGCACAGACGGAAAGCAGGGGCTTGATATTAAGAATCTCTACAATTCTACAGGCATGGTTACCGTGGATCCCGGCTGTTTCAATACAGCTATTAGTGAAAGTAGTGTTTCTAGGCGAGATCCCGATAAAGGTCAATTGAGCTATCGAGGATTTCAAATTGATGATTTGGTTAAGAATTCGACTTTCGTCGAAACATCCTATCTTTTAATTTACGGTGAACTTCCAAAGGAAGCGGAACTAAAAGATTATTCGCGCAGACTTTCCAAGCATTCCATGATTCACGAAGATATGATCAATCTATTTGATGGATTTCCTGGGAAAGCACATCCACTCGCTGTTTTGTCTACTATGGTAATGTCTCTTTCTAGTTATTATACCGATGAATACGAAGAGTCAAGAGACAGAGGAGTAGATCAAGTCACTCGCCTACTAAGCAAAATAAGAACGATAGCCGCTTTCTCATATAAGAGAATGATCGGGCAACCCTTTGTTTACCCCATCGACAAACTTCCGTTCTGCACAAATTTTTTGCATATGCTTTTTTCTGTTCCAAGTGAGCCTTACCTTGTTCCGAAAGATCAAGACAGACTTCTAAATCAACTTTGGATTTTATACGGAGATCACGAACAAAATGTAGCGGCTACTACCGTTCAGCTTATCGGTAGCACAAAAGCAAACTTATTCGCATCTATTAGTGCCGGCATTTCTGCTCTTTGGGGATCGCGTGAAGGCGGACAGAGTGTAGCCGCAGTTGAATTCTTAGAGAACATTCTAAAATCAGGTAAGTACTATAAAACTTATTTGAGTGATGCATCTGTGCGAGAAGATTTAACAAAGGCAAATTTCTTAGGACATGAAGCATACAATGTAAAGAGTCCAAGAGCGATAGTCGCAAGAGAAATTTTTAGAGAGTTTTTCAAAACACACCATAGTCCATTAGTTGATTTAGCATTTGAAGTAGATGAATATATTTCCAATGAAAGTTTTTTTGCGAATAAGAGCCTTTATCCGAACTTAGAATTTTACAGCGGAATTTTATTTAATAGCATTGGAATTCCTAAGAATATGTTTACTCTCATGCAAGCAATCGGAAAGCTTCCGGGCTGGCTTGCACACTGGAGAGAATTGCGTATACGTAGTAATTTTAAGAAGGCTAGACCAAGACAAATCTATATTGGAAATCTGAATAAAACGCATATTCCAGTCGAGAAACGAGGTTAATTATCATTTCATTTTTAAAAAAAAAATACTTGACTATCTTACCATATAGCCATCTTGATAGCTATATGGTAAGGATGACAGAAAAAAGCTACAGCATTGCGCACACGAAGAACCACCTTCCTGTTTTAGTGCATTCCCTCGAATCTAATCCCAGTATACCCATTACCAGACGCGGAAAAGTAGTTGCTTATTTAGTTTCTACAAAAGAATACGAAGCGTTAAAAGGCAAACGTAGGAAATTCACCGATTCATGGAAGACCTTGCGTGATTCAGATGATTTCAAAAAGTATAC
Source organism: Leptospiraceae bacterium (assembly GCA_016708435.1). Classification (NCBI taxonomy): domain Bacteria; kingdom Pseudomonadati; phylum Spirochaetota; class Leptospiria; order Leptospirales; family Leptospiraceae; species Leptospiraceae bacterium. Next base: position 59,117 of record JADJFV010000036.1, read on the forward strand.
CCTATCCGATAAGGAAGTTTCTAGTTGGAGAGATTCTTCTACCGGTAGAGATTTTTCTCTCTAATCTATGGACTCCATTTACCTACTCGATACCAATATTCTCTCTGAGCCACTCAAAAAAACTCCGGATGAAGCTGTTCTAGAATTTCTAGAAAAAAATGAAACAACGATTGCTACTTGTAGTCTAGTAATACACGAATTAATATACGGAATGGAAATTCTAGACGAAGGTAGAAAGAAAAAGATTCTAGATTCATACATCAAGTCCGTTTTAGAAACTTTACCAATCTTTGAATACGATACTGCCGCATCTATTTGGCACGCAAAAGAAAAAGCACGTCTGACTAAAGTAGGTAAGACTCCTTCCTTTGTGGACGGACAGATTGCGTCTATCGCACAAACTCAAAACTTAAAGCTTGTAACAAAGAACTCTAAAGACTTCAAACCATTCAAGATAGAATTAGTTGGGTTCTGATCGGAAATCATTTCGATGTGAAAATTACAAAGTCATTTCGAACATTATGTTTCGACCCTTAGGGAGAAACATTGAGTTTGTGAGAAATCTATCTGGCAATATATCGATATTATTAAGCTAGATAGACCGCTCACGATGAAACTGTTCGAGGTGACAGGAGCAGGATATTCCTTACCTCAAGTTCAAGTCAAAATAATTTTCTCTTTTCTAGTTTTGCCATAAGACAAAATGGAAATAGGTAAACCAAACCCTTCTTTTGTTTCCAAAAAGTCCAAGTAAGTCTTTAGATTTTCTGGAAGTTCTTTTTCTGATTCTATCTTTGCAATATCTTCTCTCCACCCCTTGAATTCTAAATACTCATAGGGCTTGCACTCAAATAGAATTTCAGTCAATTTCTTTTTCTCTTCGTCTGTAGAATTTAAAATAGGGTTAATGCCTGTTATCCTACTTACTCCCTTTTCTCTTTTATACTGAAAGAACTTTGCCATTTCTTTTGAGATGATTCCTTTGTATTGATACTCTGTGCAAACTTTTATTTTAGCAAGTCCACTCAATTGATCTATACAAGTAAGCGCAATGGTATCCAAACCGGAATTCATCTGAATCGCATAACGACATAGAATCAAATCCAACCATCCAAATCGAAATACTCCTTGCCAGGGATTATCAGTATTATGCTCTTCTTGTATCTTTTTAGAAAGAGAAATGCTTTCTGTTGGAAGTGGTCCCATTCCATGACGATGAGAATACGCTCGCAATACTCCAATGCAAACTGGCTTTCTTTTTTTGTTCAGCAACGTTTGCGCATAATCAAGAGTTGTCTTTGTCTTAGTAATATAAGGAGCAAAGCCATACTCGGGATCAAGCAAAGCTCCCTGTGCGCCTTCTAATAAAATAGACGACCTTGAATCTAATAGTCTTTGCAAGTAGTTTCCTTTTCTATCAATAGATTTAGAATAGGACTTTGCAAATCCCTGGTAGAACTGAATCATCTTACTTGGCATGTATTTGTTTTTAAAGTAAAGAAATACTTTGCTTACTTCTTTTGCATCTGTGTGAGATAAAATCTCGAATGCTCGATTCATTTGCTTTAAATAGTGAATTTCTAGTTTACGTTGTAAATTTTTCGCATGAAAAAAATCTTTTAGGTAGATTGTATTTTCTTTATCCAAAGAATATTCCAATACAGCCTCTCCTACTCCTTTGCCTGTAGAGCCAAATCTTGATTTACCTCTTATTAATTCATTCATCCTTCCAATCATCTTATGAAAGGGAGTAATGACTCTACAATTTGAATCAATAGTAAGACGCTTGAATGCATCGGAAATTTCTTTTCGTTTTAAGACAAATTCTTCTTCTAATAAGGAATAGGGATCGATTAACATTTGAGAGGACAAGAAGCTTCGTGTTCTCTTTATAAGCATTCCAGAACCAAACTGGCTAAATGTATGAGAGATTCCATCGGAAGCAACAACAGTATGTGCTGCCTGTGAGCCTCCATTAAAGCGAATAACCGAATTTATCCCGAACTTCTCTACAAGATAATCGGTAATAGCCCCTTTGCCTTCATCGCCAAAGCCAAGACCTAAGACAATAAAATCAATACTTCTTAGCTTCAAATTGTTTTAACACAGACATGGTATTTAGAAAAGACTTTTCTCCTGAACAAAGTCCATCACTGAGTAAACAGGCATTATACCCCAAAGTCTTCATAAGATAAAAATCAGACAGATCAGAAAGAGAAACTTCAGAATGCTCTTCTAAGGAAGTGAATAAACGAGAGGCAACAATGGCAGAAGGGTCTTTTTCTAGAATCAATTTAAGTGCAGGAAGTATATTCGTCTTATCCTCTCCTATATTGATATAGAGATCATCTCTTGCCGCCATAAGCGTTGGCTTTATTTTAAAATTAGAATAGGAATTTTGAATTAATTGCATCCCCTTTCTAGATTCTATCTTTGCAATTATTCTTGCATCGGGGATTAAATCGGTTAGCCGTAAAATATCTTGCTCTTCTTCCACAAAAGAGAGTAGAAAATTCTTAATACCAAGTTTAGAAGCAGCTTCTATATATTCTAAATCTTCTTCCGTGAAATATCCTTTAATTCGAAGAGAATCATCCGGTATATTGATTGCCTGCCCTGCTCCGACAGCTTTCGGCGGTGGTGGGTCTACATAGATTTTGTTTTTTTGAATCTTGCGGATAATAGACTTTTCCTCACGACGAAAATAAATCTCTGTAGGAAGGTTCACTTCAATCTCATGGTTTAAGATGATATCGCCAAAGCCAGGAACAGCCCACTGGGTAATACGGAGTTGCCTTCCTTTTAGATCAACCCAGAACTCTTTGCCTTTAGCCGCAGTTAAGTAGGAATCCAATGTTTCGATTGGAGTCAAATGGGATTTCATACCTGTATTAAATCGCAGAGCATCTACAAGTGGATGCTCTGCAACTGTTTTTAGTTGTTTGTCTCTATGCACGGCTGGGAGAGTAGCAAAGATTTTCATGTTCTTTTTGTTTTTGTTTCTCTCTTCTTAGTAGTTGGCTTTTTAGCAGGTAGTTTCTTTTTCATATCTACCTTTGCAAGAGAATTCGCTTCACTTAAAGAAGAAAGAGTTTTTTCAACTAGTTTAATTCGCTCACTCGTTTGCTCTCTGTCCTTCATATCAACCAAGTAATCATCGAGGTTGCGTGATTCGGATAATATCGCTATTGCGCCAAGCATTACATCTACAATGGCTTTCGAATCTTCCATTACTAGAATTCTCTCTCGGTTAATAACGCTTGCCCACTGATTTATAATTTTGTCATCATCCACTCCGTAGGGTTTATGAATCAGAAAAACATTGAACTTATTGTTTAATCTCTTGAAAGATTCTCTTGCATCGACTGCTAGTTTATTTCTACCGATATGTTCCGAAATGAAATGACCTTCTGTCTGCGGATAATAGCCTTCATCCCCAATGAAGAAAAAGAAAGGCAGTGTTGCATCTGTTAGCGTGCAGTGATTTGCATAATAGTAAGCCATTAGATCATAAGACTCTCTCGATTGTCCTCCACCATTGTGCTCAATCCATAATTTTCCTAACCAACTATCAAGCTCTGTTCCCTGTTCAAAGTCACAGACTTGAATTGGAGCTTTGTCAGAATAAGCATCTCCTACAACGGCAAAGCTAATCGCAGGATCATCCAAGTATCCTTGCATTAAAATTTGACCATAAAACATCGGCATCTTATCGTAGATGATATAAGCGTCATTTCCCATAGAGCCAGTTCCATCAATGGCAACTACAATGGGGGATTTATTTTTACAAATTAAATTTCTATCCAGCGGCAAAACGTCAGTATTCACCTTCCCATTTTTAAATGCAGTCTTCGCTGTGTCTGTATAATCGCTATAATCATAATCAGAGCTACTCGAAGTAGATCCGACGTCTCTATCGTAACTTCCTCCACCCATAATCTGCCTCCTTTATGGGTAGAGTATCTACTGGTAAAAAAAATAAGTAAACTTAAAAAAATCTTTTTTGATTAAAAAATCAATTACTGTCCACTCACACAACGAACATAGCTGTTATTGATCTTAGGACAGGACCACCAATTTGTAGAATAGTTTACGCACCAGGAACGAGCTAAAATTCCAGTGTGTGTAGTGGAAACCCAACCTCCACCAACTGCATTTGGAAAATAGGTTGCATCCGGTCCAAAACTAGTAGCCTTTGTATAGTCTTCAATCGACTGAAGTTCATTTATATTTGGCAAACGCCAAGTTCTTGGAGTTGAGGCAGGTAAGTTATTTAAAGTGCTATTACAATAGATAAGTGCATTTTCCCATGTCGTCACATTTGCTCCCCCCGAACAAGTAGAGTTATTGGTTTGTCCCATGGCGCACTTCTGCCAGGTTAATCCTGTAGTATTGTCCTTAATCGTGCCATCCGCGTTATCTGTAAAATTTTTTACAGTAAGATTTTGATCACCTGAAACACAGCGCACATAAGCAGCAGTTGTGTTCACAAAACTTATTAAAGTAGCATCCGATTTAACTAGATAAGCATTGCCGGCAGTGATTAGATAAGGAGTAGAACTCCAATGATTACCTCCTGCCGGATTAGGAAAGGCAGTTGTGTCGATTGCTAATGCCCCAAAACTACTCAGAGAGGATAATTCTTTTGCAGTTGGTAGTCGCCATGTTTTTATTCCTGCATACCCGTTACCACTGTTGGCTCCATTGAGCGCAAGACAACCATAAGTCGCATGATTGCTTGCATCGGTTGCAGTGCCGTCGTTTGAAAGAGTTTGAGCTGAACCCGTGGTGCATGTCGCTCCACTTTTCCCCTGTGAGCAACTTTTCCATACAAGCCCTGTTGCATTGTCTTTTGTTGTGTAATCTGAAGTGTATGTTGCATGGGCAGTTGGTCCGGTGTAGCTTTTCGCAACTCCAGATTGTATATCTCCATCCTGTCCTGTGCCTACACAAGAGATTAATGCGCCATTTTCATCATAACAAAGTGTCTGTCCTGTCTTTAGCGGCAAATAACTATATACCTTACTCAAGACTGAACTGTCCGTCGAACCAGTCTTGACTGCATACGCCTTTATGGTTTTACCAGCGAGACTCCAAATATGAATTGGAGCAGTGTAGAGAGTTGAGCTAGTAGTTGGGGTTGTGCCATCTGTGGTATAATAGATAGTAGCCCCCGTTGTCGTTGTAGTCATACTAATATTTTGCGCTGTGTTATAACTACCTGCCGCTGGACTAAATGTTGGCATAGACACAGCATTGTAATTAATTGTATAGAGAGCAGTGGCTACTGAACTATTAGTCATCCCCGCTTTTACAGAAATCGCCTTTATCGTTTTTGTTGTTCCCTGACCTGCGATAGAAATACTTCCCGTGTAGGAAGTAGAAGTTGTAGAGGGAATAGAACCGTCGAGCGTATAATAGATAGTATCCCCCTGCGTCGCAGAGATTATCGAAATGGATTGATCTGAATTATAAACTCCAGCTTCAGGGCTAAAGGTCGGGGTAAGGGAAGTTGCTACCGTTGCTACAGTTAATCCCGTTGTGCCAGCACCGCTATGTCCTTGTATATCGCGAAGAGTCATTGCGTTCATTAGAATTCTTTCTTTATTACTGGTTTCGCTTAATTTCTTTTCATCGTTGCATCCAATTACAACAAGTATCCCTATCAATAAATAAATCCACTTACCTTTCATTTTTCCTCTTTATCATATATATACTAGTTTTTTAAATAATTTCATGAAACTATTTTAAAAAACTAATAAACCTGAAGTTTTTACAGAGTCTACTTCTTTTCCACTTTCAAATGTGCGACTACAAGCCTAATTTCTTCATACGAAATTGATTCTTGCAAGTGGAGGTAAATCGGTTTTAGCCTGTCTAGTCCGACTTCTTGAATAGCTTTTTCAATTCTAGAATAGTTTTCTTTTGGCACATAAGAATAAATATCCGCTGGATTTTCTCGCTCGATATAATCAGCTAAATATTCTAAAACAGTGGCTCTTGCTCTATCTAATTCCTTCGCAACTTCTTCCACGCTTGTTTTGTTTCGAAAGAGTTCGAAGGCTCTAGAGCGGGATTCATTTAGGACAGCAGGTTTTTTTTCAATCGTTTTCTGAATCGCAACTACTACATCTAATCCAACTTGATTCTCTTCACAATACTTGCGGATAATATCGAGTATCTCACGACCAAAGTCTTTTAGTTTTTGTTCTCCGATTCCATAGATAAGACGAAGTGCATTTTCATTCGAAGGACGAACACGAGAAAGCTCTCTTAAGGTAACATCTCCCAAAATAACAAAGGCAGGGACTTCCCTACTTGCTGCCAAATCTTTTCTAAACACGCGAAGCAATTCAAATAGTTTGGTATCCACTCCTTCCCAAGATTCTTGATTTGCTTTTTTAGTAGGGGCTTCTTCTTTAGGAGGTAAGACAGTGAGGCTAACAGCCATTTCACTACGAAGGACAGCTTTGGAATTCGCGTTTAATTTTAAAACAGGATAAGGATTTCCTTCTTGGACTAATAGATTTTGAGAAACGAGTTGGTATATCCAATCTTGAACTTGTTCTTTGGAATGCTCTTTTAAAAGTCCATAAGTAGACAACTGTTCATGTCCTAGTTGACGAATCTTAGATAGATTTTCCCCTCGAAGCACACTGGCAACATGACCAACTCCAAATCTCTCGCCTACTCTAACGACTCCTGAAATAATTTTACGGGCAAGTGTTTGCGAGTCTTCTACAACTGTCTTTTCATCTAGACAAACATCACAGGCTTTGCAGTTTTCTTTTTCGTATTCCTGACCGAAATAGTTTTTTAAAAATCGATGGCGGCAAACACTCATTCGACAGTATTTTCCCATTTCTTCAATATGAGTATAACTCGTGCTAAGATAATCTAGATTAGCCGCATTCTCATCTGGCTCACCTAAAAGCTTTTTCCAAATAATGGCGTCACTCCCCGAATAAAGTAAAATACATTCTGCTTCTAACCCGTCTCTTCCCGCACGTCCTGTCTCCTGCTGGTAATGCTCGATTGACTTAGGCATTCCGGTGTGAACTATATAACGAATATTACTTCGATCAATTCCCATCCCAAAAGCAACCGTGGCGAGGATAATATCAACTTTCTCCGACATGAAGGTTTCTTGATTCTTTGTTCTTTCTTCACCCGACATCCCCGCATGGTAGGGTAAGCAAGATATGCCTCTCTTCGTCAAAAGAGTATTTAACTCATCCACGTCTTTGCGACGGATACAGTAAATTATCCCCGCTTCGTTCTTATGCTTTTCGATAACTGTTATGAGTTGGTCTGCGATATTTGTCCTAGGAATAATTCGATAAGTCAAATTGGGTCGATCAAAATCCCCAACCAATACAAGCGGGTTACTCAGTGTAAGCTGCTCGATAATATCTTCTCTCACTCTCTCGGAAGCAGTCGCGGTATATGCATGAATAGGAAGAGTAGGAAATAGTTTTTTTAGTTTTCCTAAAGAGCGATAGTCAGGACGAAAATCATGTCCCCATTGACTCACACAATGCGCCTCATCAATGGCAATGGAATTTAGCTTGATTTGTTTTAAAAGATTTAAAAATTCCGGCATCATAACGCGCTCGGGAGAAACGAATAATAACGTTATGCCGCCACTCAATAGTTTGTATTGAAGCTCTGACTTTTCTTCGGCATCGAGAGTAGAATCCAACTGGGCGGCAGAAATTCCACATTGACGTAGACTATCCACTTGATCTTTCATGAGTGCGATTAACGGTGATATGACTACAGTCGTTCCTTCTTGCAATACCGCAGGCGCCTGGTAACAAAGTGATTTTCCCGCACCAGTTGGTAACACTGTCAAAGAATCCTTTTTGTCAAGAACCGCTTGCATCGACTCAGCCTGCAATGGTCTAAGAGAATGATAACCCCAATATTTTTTTACAATCGCAAGAATTTCTTCCATTCCAAATCTCCCTTTCTTACCAATCGCTAAATTCCGCTCTACAACAAATCCTTTTATTTGTTGAACTACGTAATTCTAGGAAGTTTTTTTGGGGGGAAGAATTTGTATAAAGGCTTGATTTTTCGTGTAGAGAAGGAGCCACTTCCCACAATCATCGTATAAGTTAACAATACACACACTACCACCTAGCAAGGGCTTCCCTTATACTCTACCTAGGGCTTCGAGGGGCAACTTGAAGTTATACTGCGAGTATAGGGGAAGTCCTTGTTAACCCCTATTTGGTATAACGTCTTCTTATCGAAAGCATATACACAGCATTAGCCTCATTGCGGTCATTTCGAACTAGCAACATCCGAGTTTGCGCAGTGAGAAATCTATCTGGCAATGATACGATAGTTCTAAGGTAGATAGACCTCTCACGGTAATGCTGTTCGAGGTGACAGTCATATATACCTTAATTACGCATTAGAGCCGCGCAGTTGTCGAACTGCATAGCTTGGCTGTTGGTGAGCGTTAAGCGATGGGTGGATTAATTGGAAAAAAATATTCGTTCCAAATTTAATTCAATTCAGTTTCCATTAGCCGCTAACGAAGTAAATAGAATAGACCCAGAGCCTCAAAATGAAAATACTCCCTTTTTTCTTAATCCTAATCTTACCTCTTTTTCAGGCTTGCAAAAAAGAAAATGCTATTTACAATAGAACTATGGACGAGTCACAAGAAGAAAGGGTCATTGGCATACAGGGTGTAATCTCTAAGATTGAAATTATCACAGAAGAATACGAGAAGGGAAAGAACACCAAATTAAATCATTATTATACTCTTAAGATTAGCTTGAATACAGGAAGTCATCTAACCGCCTACGAAGATTCGTCGAAGAAAAGAATTGCCGATATTCCTGAATTAAATTCCATTTATCAAAAGGAGAAATTCAGCGAATTGCCCTTTAAAAAAGACAGCCCTCTCATCGAAAAATTAAACGAATTTAGACAATTCAAACCCGGTGACAGCATAATCATCCGTATCCCCTATTGGTCAATTGCCAAGTATTTAAAAAAAGAATCCGACTCTATTAGCATCTATCTTCTTGAAAAATCAGACTGATTCTAAAAACCTCTCTGCGCTCTATCATAACGTTACCCACGTTGACGCCAAATAATAAGAAACTGATTACCAGGCGAAGGCGTTAGTCGCGAATACATGGAGCGAAGGGTGGAATGAAAAATGATATAGATTCAACCAAATTATAAGTATTTAATACCTATCGTATCCTTTATCGGTGCTCTCGGTGTCCATCGGTGGTAATCTTTAAATATTTCACATAGGATAAAAAGATGTTGGCAATGTTGTGGCTACGCAGAAGTTTTGCAAAATTTAGTCTTTGTTTAAATCCCATACTACCTTTTCTACTGGAAATCTGAGTCATATTAAAATACATTGTAACCGAATAGTTATCTAATAGGAAAAAATGCGCTGTGATATTAAAACGAGACAAAATTAAAAATAAAATCATTGGTTTGAGTTGGCTTGCCATTGCTGGCTTGCTTTTTTGGACAAATGTCCTTTCTTTATTTTCCAATCATCGCGAACCTAACCGCACTCATTCTTCTGGACTGGAACTAGTAACAGAACTGCCCGCTCGCGATTCTGTTGGCGACAATTTAATTACCGAGCAAGAATTCCATGATCCCTTATATCCCCATAGACGCATCCCTATGATCGCTCGTGGGATTTATGCATCTCCCGATAGTGATGGTCAGACTGACATTGATAATATTAAATCTCCCCGTGCTCGTTTAGAAAAAGATTTTCTAAACCAAGGCTTTGAAGATGACCTTGCGATGCTTGCCGGAGAGGCTCACTTCGGAAATTGCTTAAATGGTGTATTCACAATGAACTATGATGGATTTAATTGTTGCTGTGCCTATGCAACAGAAAGCTGCCAGGGCTTAGCACGATTATCCTTTGGATTCCAGGCTCTTCCTGTTGACGAAAATGGAAAACGAGGTCAACTCCCCGGTTATGTAAGAGCCGTCATTGATACACGTTGGTTTCGCACGACTATCCCCAACACACAAAATAAAAATCGTTCTCTTAATAAGGATGTAGATTTTAATTCCACTATTTTTCAGAATGCTATTAAATTTCTTCCGAATTATTTACAATGGCGTTATGTAATGAATGAAAATTTTGATCCTAACTCAGAGCAACCAGAAGGATTAAAAAACTTAATTTCTTATTGTAAGGGTAATGTTGGTTTACCTCCACAAGAAGGAATGGATGAAGACAATCCAAGAAAAAGTCTTATCCCAAATCCAAGCGACCCACTCGGAAAAGATTTCAAAGCTCTTCTTCCCAACGATACTCCAAATGGTAGTCCTAACTGGTCACCAAATCCCCGCACTCCCTTTGATACTTGCGTCCGCCCCTATGATACAAAAGACGTTGCCGGCAGACGAGTGTATTCTTCCGATATTCATGTTGCCTATGCTCTAGCAGATGATTATTGTTATAACAAACTTCCGCCCGTGCCACACATGTCGCCTAACGGATTATTTAAAGACAAAAAAGGTCGTCACACTAGATGGAACGAATGGGCAGAAAGATATGAAACTTTCGGTGTAGATACAAAAACGAAAGAGCAATTCGATCACCGTTTTAAAATTAAGCATAGCAATACATTTTTCCATTATCGTGCGAGTCTACCTTCGAGTAACCTCTATGGATACGAATTCAATTGTATTTTAGAAGTTGCCCGACCCTTTGAACTAGAAGTGAGACATGTTGACCCCTGTCCACCACTTATAAAATATAGCAATCATGGGCAAGCTCCTAATCCAAAACATTGTGTTCAATCAGAAGGCTATGAATATCAAGATACTCATAGTGCTTATGGTCCGGTTTATATCAAAAAAGATTCTTCTGCTCAGTCAGCTCTACGCCTTGCAAATAACAATGAATATCCGCCGGGCAAACAGCCAAGTTTTTTCGGAGAAAATGGAACACCTAATTTAAATTGCGTAGACGCAAAACGTAAATGCTTACGCCATGATAGATGGACCAATAAATGCAAGCCCGATGGAACAAGCTCTGGAGATTCAAACGTCAACTTTCCGCAAGAGCAAGAAGCCAAAGCCCACACATGGGAAGACAACAATATTCCCAAACATGAGCATAATAAGTGTAAACCCTTGGAATGGGACTTCTTCGCAAAACAATACGAGCGCTAGTTTATAAGAATACCACCGATGGACACCGATAAAAAAACGATAAAAGATAAAAAAAAATTAAATCAGATTACAAATATTCAGAAATAGTATCGTATCTTTTATCGGTGATCTCGGTGTTCATCGGTGGTAATCAGTTTTTCCCATTATTTAGTGAGATGACTTTCTTGAAATCTCTCTGTGTCTCGGTGGCAATAAGCATTTCCGACCTAAACATCGAAAAGGATTTTGCTTGAGGAAACGGCTTTAAATAGCGAGAATAGAAGTAATATGAATAAATATACTTCTCTCATTCCCTTACTGTATCCGTTGAACTTAGAGGGAAACTCATGGTTTGCTACTCTTTATAAAAACTTACTCTTATCTATATTCTTAGAAAATCCCGGTCGGTCATTTAATTCCGATGAGCTTATTAACTTTTTATATAAAAACTACTCGTTAAAAGTGGAAAATGTTCCTGAGTTTGGGGAAATTCTACAAATCCTTTCGAAAGAGGATGAGACGCTCATTTTTCAGTCTGACAAGTATACGATGAATCCGAGCAAGGTTGCAGAAGTAGAAGATTTCTACGTAAAAGTCTTAGGCATTGACGACCAAGAAGACGGACAAATTCAATCAGAGTATGAAGAGAGCCTAAAAGCATACGCGACCATTGATACAGAAGGACTTGTATGGAGGTCTTTCTATAATGATTTATTCCTTCCATTAGTTTATCATTTTTATATTCGACTCACGAATCCTAACTATAAAACAGAGAAAGAGCTTCTACAATCCTATAAGACTTTCATGGGAAAATTTCCTCAAAACAAAGAAGAGATTCATGAAGTTGTTACCAAATTTTTACTTAAGAACAGTTCTTCTTTTTTCAAAAAGCATTTAATCGCTTGTATCTTCTTTGAGTCAGTGAATGGAGACATTAAAGAATATGATTCTATTTTGAAATTACTTGAACATCCGGATAATCTTGATTTGTTCCTTGAGCGAAATATGATTTATTTCATGGAAATAATGCTCACCATGTATTCAATTGAAGATAGATTAAAATCATCTACTGCTTCTATTGCTTCTTTACTATTCGAAGATTCCTTTTCACGTAATCTTCATTTTACAGATATTGCAAATAAACAAAATGAGTTTTTCAAGAAAAATCTGCGGGAAGAATCTTCAAGTATTTTAGATTCAGTCAAAGCAGAAAATGAATCTTTAAAAGCTGGATTTGCCAATCTACAAACCGAACTCTCAACTATGACAGGTAAGGTAGAAACACTCAAAGAGAACTTTATCAAACAATCAAAAACAATATTAAAAGTCCAATCCAGTGTTGAAGAAAAAATCAAAGAGCATACCGAGAACTCCATCAATAACCTGAAAAATCGAAATGTAGAAATCATCAATAAGATCACTGAGCTTTCTATGATTTTCGTTCCGGTGGCTATTGTATTATTATCCGCTGTATTTTATTTAATTCCTGAATATATTTTAATTTCCGCATTTGGAATTGGATTACTCTACCTCATTCGACTTTCGTTTTATTTATTTGAAATTCATTTAGATAGAAAGCTTATTCAGTATTTTAAGAATGAAGTAAAAACAATGGAAAAGAATACAACCCAGGAAGAGACTGCGCCCCATGTGGCAGTGTCTCCTACTTCTGAATTGCAAGCAATTGAACTAGCAAAATAAATTTCTGGAAGGATATTTCATGTTCCTATTAGCTTTTCTACCTATACTGGTTATCTTTGCACTCATAGCTTATCTTGTATATATGGGAGCATTTCTTCCTATTCCTATCGAAGAAAAAAAAGTCGGTTCATTCAATTTCCTCTATAGAGAAATCAATGCAAAGGATTATTCACTTATAGGAAAGACGATAGCCGAAATATCTGATTTATTAAAACAATTAAACCTTTCTAATAAAAAACCGTTTCAAATCTTTTATCCGGAAGAAGACCTAAGACAAGCAGAAGTAGGATTTATCGTAGAGGAAAAGGTTTCTGAGATTACTGGATTAAAATTTAAACAAATTCCAGAGACTAACTGCCTAACAACGAGTTTCCCCTGGCGTAATTCTTATTCTTTTGTATTTGGTTTTATGAAAGTAGATCCGATCTTAAAACAATATCGAACATTAAATAATCTAAAAAAGACAGAGGCAATGATTATGCTTAATACGAATACTATCCATTATATGCAAAGAATAGAAAAGTAATTTAGTTTTTTCAAAAGACTAATCCAAATACATGGTGAGTCGAATCGCTTTTACTTTTTGGTTTTCTAATTGAAAATGAATTGTATTCGGATATCCAGTCGGACACTCATCTGAGCGCGGAATACAAGTGAGATAAGAGAATTGATCCTTGGACATATAGAAAGGAGTTTCAAACTCTAATTCTAAATCTTTCAGTTCAGTGCCAATTTGGATTGTCCTATTCTTTAATTGCTCCGAATTAAAAAAAGTCATATCAAACAAAAACTCATCAATAAAAATCAATCTAAAATCAGGATAAGTAGTCTCAATGAAGCTATTAAATCCTCCATGTGGATTCGAACCTTTAAATCTTACTTCGTTGCTTGGTTTTCCATATTCAAGAAGAACTTGTTTATAGTTTTTTTGTAGCATATTTGCATCAAAGTATTTGCGAACCTTCTTAAAGAATGCGTGGTATTGCGGCAATTTAGAACTAGCCTGAATTGCTTTGCTAACAGAAATTTCTTGCTCTGCAAAATCTAGGTATTTTCCAAACAACCAACCGGTCTTACTTTTAAACTGTGCTTTATACCAATAGTTTTCATAACTACCAATCATTTCCTTTTCATCTGTTTTCTCTGTCACAAATACAATGTAATTTTCAGGAATAGAATCAATTACCTTACTATAAATTTCAGGCTTCTCCCATAGATTTAAAATTGGTTTTGCAATAACCCTTGCTGGCAATGGAGTAAATTCTTGTCTGTCACTTTCTACTGGCTTTTCAATTGGCTGCTCTATCTTTTTGGGAGCACTCAAGCAATGAACCAAAAGAAAGAAGAATAGGACTCTATGAATTTGATATTTCATAAGATTTAGTCTAAACTGAAAAATGAAATGTTTTGCCAAATAATTTTATTTCTGTTATGGATACCCTGAAAACAAAAAAAGCCAGCATGAAGCTGGCTTTTCTGATTCGATAGTTTCGAAGAAAAAGATTAATCGTCTTCATCCTCATCTTCTTCGTAATAATCGCTATCTTTAGGATCTTTCTTAGCAGGAGTTGGCTTTACGTTTTTCTTTGGCTCAGGATTGACTGTATTGTCTTTAGCCATATCCTTTTCATCTTCATTGTCTTCATCAGCATAATCATCTTCCATGCCCTTCTTAGCAGGATTAGCTATGTTTACAATGTTAATCTTAGCCCCAAATACCCATCCTTCTACTATACCCTTCTTAGATCCTTCTTTGTTTGTTACTGCTTGTAGTAGATAATATCTGTCTTCCACTACAGCGTTGTTCATCTTTACTTTAAACCGTTTCTCAGTTACTTTTCTAATCTTAGCAACATCAGTATTTGCAAGAACTAACACTTTCTCAGAACTTGCTCTTGGTAGTTTACGGATCGTAGCAGAATTAGTCTTAACAACTGCATACTTACCATATGCCTTACGCAAATTTAACTCTCTTTGAATGATCGCTTGGTAGTTTTCGTTCTTGTTGGTTTGCATCATCTTCATTAAAAGAAGAGTAGCGTTTAACGTTTTCTTTTTGCTGATTGCAAAAATGACTTCTGGCTCAAGTCCTGGATTCTCACCGATTGCTGTGCTTAGAATATCAAGGCTTTCCGGAATCTTAGAGTTACCAAGTCCACGAACTGCACCGGATTGATGCTCTTGCACATCCGATTTTAGAAACCTTCTGAGAGTTTCGAGATCATCCTTACGAGAAAAGTTACCAAGACCGTCTAAGGCAGCAGCCACAACGTTTGGATCACGTGAATTCAATCCTTGAC
Organism: Leptospiraceae bacterium; assembly: GCA_016708435.1. NCBI lineage: Bacteria > Pseudomonadati > Spirochaetota > Leptospiria > Leptospirales > Leptospiraceae > Leptospiraceae bacterium. Next base: position 74,284 of record JADJFV010000036.1, read on the forward strand.
GAATGATGATATCTCTTCCAAGACTGCTCTTAGTTTTACCTAAGCCTTTAAAAGAAGCAATTTTAATATCTACATCAGAAGACTTTGTTCCTTTGATAAAATATTTCAAGGAAGAACGAGAACCTATCTTTTCAAGCGCCTTGTAAGCATGTTGCCTTACTTCGTATGCGTCAGTATCAATAGCACGATGAAGAGCTTTCGCTCCACGTCCCATACGACCTAAGGCACGAGCAGCTTCTGATCTTACTTCAGGAATGGGGTTCGTTAATAAGATTCTAGCAATTTGTTTAACTGAGTTTTTGTTGTTCTTAGCTTCGCTTTGCTCAATTGCTTTTAAGCCTTCTTTAGTAAGAATTTTTTGCTTTTCTGGATCCATGTCCTCATAAGAGGGAGCAGCAAATTGATTGTTATTCGCTGGGATGCTTGGCTTATAAGTGCTATTCGTTTTCTTTGGAAATTTTGGATTGTTCTTTGGATTGATACCGGAGTTAGCAGAAATGTCATCAATGTCCAAATCATCCTCTGCGTTATCGACTTCTTCAAGACTTTTTACTAAAAGATTTTCATAAGTATCTGAAAGCTGTTCTATATCAGTGCTTTCAACGGGGGCTGCTATTTTTCTCCCATCGTCAGCTAACAGAGAAAAAAAAGATAAACATAAAATTAAAATGATTGATTTGAAATTCATAGAATTACACCCCTGATAATAGCTATTTTTATATAAGTAAATATATTATCAATTTTTTTCATACCATTATTTTTTGGAAATTAATTTTTTTTAAGGAGCTACTATCAATAAAATCAGCGGTAATATCGGTGGACTCAAAAGCAGTCAACTACAAAAATTAAAAAATCTTGGAGATCGAAGGCTTAAGGATAATTTATTGATAAGCATGGATATCGCACGCATTATGGGTGAGATTTCGAGAGATATCAATAGACAAATTGGAATTCTAATTGATCGCACGGGACATATAACGCACGTAATGGTGGGTGACCACAGCTCCATTGAAATTCCACACTTAGACAGACTCCGCTCTACAGGGAATCGCCTACGGGGTCTTCGACTCATTCATACTCATTTAAACGAGGAGAAGCTAAGCGAAGAAGACTTGGCGGATTTAGTTCTATTGCGCCTAGATTACATCACAGCCGTAATTCCCGATGAATCTGGACTTCCCCGCTATTTTTACTCTGCTCATGCAAACACAGAGCCTGAAAGTGAAATGCTCTGGGTCATCCAAGAGAAAGAATATCCGGGACAACTTAAATCAGGATTCCTGGAAGAGGTTCAATCCTTAGAATTTAACCTTGGTAAATATAAAAGCAATCTCAAAGAAGCTACTGGAAGAAATCGCGCCTTTCTAATTGGCGTTCACTTAAATCACAAAAAACACCATCGCAGCATCGAAAGCTCCATCCTAGAACTAAAAGAGCTTTGTAGAACCGCAGAAATTCATGTAGTGGATAGTTTCTACCAACGAAAGAACTCCCTTGACGCAGCCACTGTCATAGGAACAGGAAAAATCAAAGAAATCCTACTCAAGGCTGTCCAGAAAGAAGTGGAGCTTTTAGTATTCGATCTAGACTTAAGCCCATCCCAGGCTAAGAAAATTTCTGATTACTGTGATCTCAAAGTAATTGATAGAACTCAATTGATTTTAGACATCTTTGCGCGTAACGCCAAAAGTCGAGATGGAAAACTTCAAGTAGAGCTTGCTCAGCTTAAATACTTAAAAGGTAGATTATCTGAGCTAGATGATAATATGTCAAGACTCACCGGTGGAATTGGTGGTAGAGGTCCGGGAGAAACGAAACTAGAAATTGGAAAGAGAAGAGTAGAGGAGAAAATTTCTCGTTTAGAAAAGGAACTGAAAGCTCTTCGTCAAAGACGAGAATTAAACAGAAAGCAGCGCAAAAGAAATGAAGTTCCTGTAGTAGCGATTGTAGGTTATACAAACGCAGGAAAATCTACTTTGCTAAATGTTCTCACTAATTCCGATGTCATAGCAGAAAACAAACTATTTGCCACACTTGATCCAACCACAAGAAGAATTCGATTTCCCGAAGAGAGAGAAATCATTCTTTCTGACACAGTTGGGTTTATTCATGATTTGCCGCCAGATCTTACCAATGCTTTTAAAGCTACGCTAGAAGAGTTAGGAGACGCTGATTTACTTCTTCACGTAATTGATATTTCCAATCCAATCCATTCTGAGCAAGTGCAATCGGTAGAAAATATTCTTTCCTCTTTGGATTTACAAAATGTGAAAAGGATCAATGTATACAATAAAATGGATGCTTTGGAAGAAGGATTTAAAGTTCCTGATGATGGAATCGGAATTTCTACAATCAATAAAAATGGATTAGAAGAATTACTAGACGAAATCGAGAACGCGTTATGGGAATAATCATTACGAATGACGACGGGATTGATGCTCCTGGCATACGCGCATTATACGCTGCCCTCGATGGAAAGAAAACTATCATTGCACCAATGGAACATCACTCCGGTTGTGGTCATCAGGTTACTACGCATAAGCCGCTTTTGATTACAAGAAGAAGTGTTGAAGAAATCGCAGTTCATGGAACTCCAGCAGATTGTAGCAGAATCGGTATTACCCACTTAGAACCAGATGCAGAATGGATTGTATCTGGAATCAATGCGGGCGGCAACTTAGGAGTAGACCTTTATATCTCAGGAACAGCCGCAGCAGCTAGAGAAGCAGCCATACTAGGAAAGAAGGCAATTGCCATTTCTCATTGGATAAGAGAAGCCAAGCCAATTGACTGGGAACTGGCAACCTCTCTTGCGCGTATCGTATTTAAGGAATTATTCGCAAAACATCTTCCCGAAAGATATTTCTGGAATGTCAATTTGCCTCATATTTTCTCAGGAGAAAAAAATCCTGAGCTAATCTTTTGTGAGCCTTCTACAGACCCGCTTCCTGTAGAATTTAGGAGAGAGGGGGATACGTTCTATTATACCGGAGAGTATCCCAAACGTAAAAGAAAAGCAAACACCGATGTCGATGTTTGCTTTGATGGAAATATAGCCATTAGCCTCGTTAGGGTATAAAAAGGATCGTATTCAGAATTGTTTTTTGATAACGATAGCCTGATAAAATTACTTCTTGCGGCAACGCGAAATTAACTGCTGATTTTCGGTTTTATCGACTTCTGTATCTTCGCCATTGCTCATATCTATCGTCCAAACTTTTGATTTCTTTCCAGAGAAAACACTTTCCGTAACAAACTCTTCGCTTGTCCAATAATTGATGTATTGCCAATCCTTAAATACACCCTGCGATTGATAAATTTGTAGTAGTTCTTTCTTGGTTGGGAGTCGCATATTTTTAGATTCACATTTTTGTTTTGCTTCACTCCAAAGCATTTTCTTCTCTTCCGGTCCCCATGACTTTGAATCCAAATTGACTTTAGCTTTCTCTTCTTCAGCTTTTTTTTCTGCTGCTGTCATTTCGTTCTCTGGCTTCTCTACAGCTTTAGGCTCTTCTACTTTTGGTTCTTCTATCTTTTTAGGTTCCACTTTAACTTCTTCTACTTTCTTTTCCGGTGGAGTAACGGGAGTAATATTATTCGTTTGAGGCTTTGGTTCCACTTTCTTCTGTATAGGCTCAGGCTTTGGTTTTTCTACTTCCTTTTCTTTTTCAGGAACAACAGGCTCTGCTGGTGCAGTTTTACTTACAGGTTTAAATTCATCGTATTCTTTTAATCTTTTTTCTAATTCCTCTGGAGATACTTGCACAACTTCTGGCTTAAGGTCTTTATCAGAAATATTTGCAGTCTTCTCTGAAAGTTTTTCAGGAGAAAGCTTCGTATCAATATCATCAGCGAGTTTTGAAGGATCTGCATTCTTTAGAACCTCACCAAGTCCTGTTTCTTTTAGAATTGTTTCTGATTGTTTTTTACTAACTGTTGTAGAATTTCCAGTTTGCAACACAAGTTCCTTTTCTTTTAAAAAAGAATCCAATTTTCTTAAAGTCGCACTCTTAGCTCTTACTTCAGGTGGAAGATTTTCGATTTCCGGAATTACAACTCTAGAGGCAACTTTTCCATCCAGAACTGCTACAGAACCATTTGAGTCTTTTCCAATTTCAACTTCATACTTCGTTCCTCGAACACCCATCACGACAGTCGGAGTGATTGTCTCAAGATTATTCTTGCTATTTAATCTTTCCGAGTTTACTAGAACCTTTCCTGTCATAATTTTCATTTGCACATTTTTTACTTCATTCTTTACAGTAGCACCGAGCGCAAACTCGGAATTTTCCTTAACTCGTATTGTCACATCACTATCCATTCCAGTAACTTGCAAATCACAAATGGACTTAGCGCCAGTTCTCAATGAATCTTTGTTTCGAAGAATATCTCCATTCTTTACTTTTTTATCTCCCATTGTTACGTCGCCGATCACAGAAACAACCAATGCCTCCGGCGCTTTGGGCTCACTATTCTTACATCCTACGGCAAAATAAATAACCGAATGCATTAAAATCAAAAATCCTATTCTTTTTTTCATGGGTTTCCTTCTTGTCTGGCTCAACGATTTAATAGAACTATTCGTTCGAGGTATAATATAGCATGAAAGCATAACATATTTCCTATTGTCAACAGCGTTTCACCTATGAGAAAAAGATAACTCAGGAAAATAAATTATTTTTCATTTTCAAAAATGAATGTATTTCGTTTCTATGTATAAATGGCATTGCAAAAACAAATGCAGAAATAGCAGCAATTTCAATGGAAGAAGATAATTTAAGTCAGAATTTACAAGAATTCAAATCAAAGCATGAATTTAAAAAATATGTTTCCATCTCAGTAATTCTTTTACTATGTTCTGAAGTAATTTTAGGATTTTGTTTCAATACTTTTTTTTCTGAGATAATGGAGCAAAAAAGAAAACTAGCCTACACGAATGCCTGGAATAATTACATTTCGCAAAAGTTAAAATTTGACTTCGGGCAAATTACAGGGAATATCTGGTGGACTAGTGTTTGGAAAAATCTAAAAGTAGGCAATACAAAACAATTAGAAATTGCATTTAACACTGACTCAAGTATTAGAGAAAATTATGACCTCTTCACAATTTACCTCGAACCAAATTCTGATCCAGTCTATTCAATTCAAGGAGCTCACAATATTGAGTCCATTACCCCGGATACAAAACTCATTCAAAAGCTTTACAATCAACAAAGTTATAAACACGGCAGAACTCAAACAATCGCTGAGCTGAAAGACAATAGACTATTTCTAATTTCTGTATCTGCACTCTGCGATGATGCGGGTAATCCTATTTATCCTGGCATTGCAATTTTCGCTTATGATCTGAATAAGTTTTTAAGATTAGCAGAAGAAGTAATTCCAGTTTCAATGGAGGTTAAAAGTGGAAATCCTCCAACGGATATTTATCATAGCTTTACAATTCCAAACGATCTTCAATTAAAAGAAAAATATTATATTGCGATAAAGCCAGAATACGAAATTCAAACAATTATATTTGAAGCATTGGCATTATTCATCACAGCTCAAACATTATTGAGTTTGTCTCTTTTCATTCTTATCGCTCCTCATTACACCCAAAAGAAAACAGCCAAATTAGAAGAAATAATCAAAGCCACTGAGCAATTAAACATTGAATTGACACAGAAAATCAAAGAACTAAAAATTGCTCAGATAGACTCGAAAAAATCGGAAGCAAAGTATGAGCACTTAGTTGAAAGCTCTAAGGATATCATTTTTTCTTTCGATAAGAACGGCTTTATCCTTACTGCGAATAATGCACTTGTTGAATTTCTTGGATTCAAGAAGGAAGACTTAATTGGAAAATTCTTTTTAGACATGGCTTACAATCCTGAAAAGAAAATTGAATCTCTAGAAAAAAAACTCATGATGGAAAAATTTGAGGAATTGAAAGAGAACCATACAAGCGTATCCTTTGATATGACATTTGGGACTAAGAACAATGAGCCACTACAACTGGGAGTGAAATGGGAATATGTAAAACTAGCTGATGATTTTGTAGTCTTTGGTAAGGCTTATACTGTTTCTGAAGATTCTATGCTTAGATATTTCGAGGCAGAAAACCGAAGATATGTTTTTAACAATTATATCACACTCGCTGAACAGATTTCGCAAAGAATTACTTCTAACCTAGTAAAATACATGGATATACAAGAAGTATTCAATGTAAGAATTTGTGTGCGAGAAATCATCATTAACTCTATTGAACATGGAAACCTAGACATTGATTATGAAATGAAAACTAAATTACGCACCATTCGAGGGGAGTATTTTCGATTTTTACAAGAAAGACAAAACGATCCGAAGTATAAAAACAGAAAGGTTACTGTTCATTATTCCCTAAAATCAGACAGAGTTTCATTCTTGATTAAAGATGAAGGAAAAGGATTTGATCATAAAAAGATGTTGAGGGATAATGCTGATAATGCGAATATCCATTTTCTAGATCACGGTCGCGGAATTTTTATGACTAAGAATACATTTGATAAAATCAAATACAATAATCCAGGTAATAAAGTTCTCCTTATAAAATTCTTCAAGAAATAAAAATAATTCTACTTTTCTATGGGCATTATTTCCCCAATTCTGCATTATAAAGCCAAATTCCATCTGGATCAAGAAACCTTACAATCATTGGCTAAAATTATAATTACTTTCATAAATTTGGAACCCTTTCTACAGATTTAAAGATAACTCTGTCATAATGGCTTAAAAATTAAGCAAATAGATTTCTTTTGTGATTGACAAAGGAAATTACTCAAATAAAATCCCTAGAACAAATTCAGTTGACATCATTTTAATCTTGTTAATTGTTTGATTTGGAATTATTCAAAAAGTATAAACTATGTCCACACAGGCCGAATTAGAATTCAAATATTCCTTCCTGAAAGTCCGAAAGGAAAAGGATTCGATTTTGATGGGAATTAATCCCACAAATAAATATCAGCACGAACTTCTTAAAGCAATAAAAACTCTGAATACCATTCAACACGCAACAAAGGGCATGCTGTTCACTCTAAACAATACGATATTAGAGCAATTACAGCTCGATTTAAAAACGGCTACGACAAATCTGAGTTCTCTTATAAATAATCAGCTCGCTGCACAAGTATTCTGCTTTGAATATGATGCACACAATCGAGACTTAAAAGTCACTGGTTTTTTTATCACTCATCCATCGGAAGAAAAAAGTTATTCAATTTTCAATTTATTCGACGAATTGCTCAGTTACTCCTATAATGCGATCAAGTCTTGGTTTGACACAAGAGAGCAGCTCATTGCCGAAAACTTCAGAAAAGAGCTACTATGGCAAATGAGTTCTAAGAATGCAGACCCTAATTCCTATAAAGGAATTAGCACTCTCTTTAATCCGCTTCGAAAGTTTATCGAAGCAAAAAATGGAATCGCTATTCCTGACGACATGCTTGAGTATATTAACCGTGAACTAACGAAACGTTTGGTAGAATCGCAGATTGCACGCGAAGTACCAGGACATGGACTTCTCATGTTGAAGACGAATGAAATTCTAGATCACTTTGAAGTGGCAGCAAATGCAATGAGCGAAAAATTAATTCCCGTAATTGCAAACGATCCCGTTCTTAAAAGTCGAGTTGATAGAGTCGTCCTTGACGAGAAAGTATACAGTCAAATCGAAAATTTTCCGATGAAGACGAGCAAATTCAATGCAGAAAAAGCAAAAGAAATTCACCAATACAAAACAGCAGGTCCCGGTCGAGCAAATCTAAATTATCCTGGCTCCCTATGCGTTCAGACAATTATTAGCCTAGAGGATATTACCGAAGAAAGATATCAGATTGCATGGAAAGATGAATGCAATAAGATGAAGCAAGAATTTAAGAAGAATATTACTGTTCCATCTAATAAATGGGGTAAATTGATATTATTCGTAAATCATTCTGACTCTCTTGAGATTCATCCTGAAGTATGGAAAGATTTAACAAATGACAAGGAATTATTTTATATCAAATGGCAAATGCCTAAAAATACAATCCATGTATTTACAGGTAAAGATCCAAACTTCTTTAAAGTTCTAGTAACTGGTATGGTCAATTTATCTCCAAACGATATTTGGAAGGCATCCGCTCTCAAGGCATTAATAGAAAAGAACGAGAAGCATCTTCGTAATCTGCTCATGGATCCCAGTTTTTATTCAGTTTACCAAAATCTGGAAAAAAGAATTTATATGCAATACATGCCATGGTATTATCGAATTTTTCTCTATTTTCCACTTTCCTTATTTCAAGATGTAATCCTCGTAAATGCCAAGAAAAAGATATCAGTCGAGCAAGAAGTTTATTCAAGCAAGAACGATGCACATAATCTTAAGTATATCTCCGAATTGCAGACTAAAAAAGCAGAGAGATCGCTGCGGATTAAGGAACAGGCTTTATACGAAGCAGTAATTGAAACACTAGACTTATTTTATCTAAGTATGAAAAAAATTCCATCTGTCAATGAAGTAAAGAATTACTTTCCTGACTATGAAGCATTTTCCAACATTATCAATTCACGAAATTTTAGGGTTATAAATCTTCCGATCAAGAATACAGATGAATCAGAAATTTTGCTATACCCAGAAAATGAAGAGTGGCAGGATAAAAAAAGCATCCTAATCAAAACACTTGATTCAATAATAAATGAGCGAAATCCTCATCTTGTTGTGGCTAACACTGATAAAACTAAGATCGAAAAGGCACAAAAGCTTCTCAATTTAATTGATGGCAATAGTGCTCCAAAACTAAAAGCAGCTAGCTAAATTTCAAATCTATTGATTTACAAACAATATTGAATATCTAAGAGTTTTAATGCTACCGGGCAGAAATACCCGATTATCCAACCGGACATTGTTGCCACTAAAGTAATAATACCAAACGGTATCCAAGTTCTTTTTATTATACTACCAATCCAATTTCCTGAACTAATATCCCTCGTGCTCCTTAAAAATCCACTTGCAAGGAGTGCTTCAAATGCAGCATCCGACAGAATGGAAGGTGCTTGATAAATAATGAACATCCCTCCTCCTAAAATTACGAGCACAATTGCACCAACTGCGACTACAATTAGCACCGGAGCCAATGCATCTCCATCGACATCAAATGCACCACCCAAATCAGAAAAACTTGATTCAGAATTAGTCGAAATTGCTTGGACTGGCATACCAATATTACCCGCAAAAGAACTAGAAGCTCCAGCTCCCCCAAAATTTCCGCCCTGTCCAATTATCTCTGTTGCAGACTTTCCGCTTGGTAAATCTCCATCAAGCAGATCAATATCAGGCAAATCTATATTACCCGTAGATCCAGCAGTGTTCTTACCCGGATTTATATACATAAGCCAAAGCTTTATATAAATAAGAAAGAAAATATAGCAAGCAATAGCCGTAAAGAAATATCGAACCGAAAGAGAATACATTCCTAATTCGAGGAGTAATTTGGAAAATAGAGTTCCAGTTAAAGAAACACTGATAAGAATTATACTCATATGAATCCTTGTAGAAATTTTATTGCGTATGAAACTTCCGTATTTCACTGCCAAATTGGAAAGCGGTTTCTTATCTTTCTTTGTTATCATTTTTATTCCTTTTAGAGTCCAGCCCATAAAAATAAAAAAGCCCGACTCAAAGCCGGGCTTTCTCATGAATAAACTAATTAGAAAAGCGAATCAGTTATTTCTTTTTTGCTTTTTCTTTTTTAGGTGCTGCTACTACTTTTGCATCTTTTGTAGCTTTAGGAGCAGATTTTCTTGCTGCCTTAGCTGCAGACTTCTTAGCTGCAAGAGCTTCGCTTTTTGCCATTTTTGCTTCTTTTAATTCTTCTCTAGACTTTCTCTCAACTAGTTCGAGAATTCCCATTTCGGAATTATCAGAAGGTCTATTCACTAAGCGGACAATTCTTGTATATCCACCAGCTCTACCAGAAAATCTTGGAGCGATATCTTCAAATAACTTTACAACAACATCACGGTCTTTGATTTTTTTCATGACTTCCCGTTTATTGTGTAGTGCGATTTCTGGTTTTACATCGCCAATATTTTTCTTTGCTTTAGAAATTAATTTCTCCGCAAAGGAACGAACTACTTTGATTTTAGCAACAGTAGATTCAATTCTCTCATGCTTGAATAAACTAGTAACCATGTTGTTTAACATAGCATGTCTATGTTCATGATTTCTATTTAATTGTTTAACTTTATTACCTTTGTTCATTTAAAAATCCCTCATACCAAATGACAATCCTAGAGTAGCAAGTTTTGCCTTTAACTCATTAAGACACTCATCGCTGTAATGTCTTGATTTGGTCATTTCATCTTCATTTCTTTTTACTAAATCACCAACAAAATCAATCTCTAAACTTCTTAGTATGTTTAGAGAACGAACGGATAATTCCAATTCTTCTACATGTTTAGATAATGCAACCTTTAATTTCTGGTCAGCTTCATCTAGCTCATCTACTTCTTCTTCCACTTCTTCTTCGAAATTAATGAAGATAGTCAAGTGCTCTTTTAGAATCTTAGCAGCCTGTGCCAATGCATCTTCAGGAGAAATAGATCCGTCTGTCCATATTTCAAGGGTTAACTTTTCATAGTCTGATCTCTGAGCAACTCGTGTTTCAGAAATCTCAAATAAAACTTTTTGAATAGGAGAAAAAAGGGAATCAATAGGAATAGTTCCTAAAACTTCGATATCTTTCTTTTTTTCTTCCGCTGGATAATAGCCCTTACCCCTTTGAATTTCGATATCCATTACTAAATTTGCGTCTTCATTGAGAGTCGCAATCAGTAAATCTGGATTCATAATTTCAATTGAAGAATCAACAGCCAAATCACCAGCTTTAAAATATCCAGCACCTTTAAGCTCGATATGAATAATTTTGTTCATATCTTTGTCTTCAGGCTCATACTTAATACGAACTTGTTTTAAGTTCAGTATGATTCTTGATACGTCCTCACTAATGCCTTCTATATAAGAAAACTCATGAGTAACCCCTTCGATTCGAATCGCAGAGATCGCAGAGCCTTCGATAGACGACATCAAAGTTCTTCGTAAAGAATTTCCAAGCGTAGTTGCAAAACCTCTTTCGAAAGGTTCTGCAATAAACTTACCGTAATTAGGAGTATTTACTTCTGTGTAATACTCTATCTTCTTTGGTCTTTTAAAGCCTTTTAGTAAATTTTTATGAGACAAAGCTGTATCCTTCCGTTCTTATTTAGAGTATAACTCAACAATCACTTGCTCTTTAATTGGCATATCAACATGCTCTCTAGCAGGCAGACTTGCAATTTCGCCAGTGAACTTAGTGTAATCTGGAGAAACCCATGCTGGATGTCTGTTTAAAGACTGAGCTAATTTAATATTTTGATCCATTAAATCTGTCTTAGATAATTTCTCTTTGAAAGAAATCTTATCTCCAACTTTAACTTGGTAAGACACAATGTCAACCTTGTGATCATTTACTAATACATGACCATGACCAATGAAATTTCTAGACTGAGCTCGAGAAGATGCAAATCCCATTCTATAAAGAGCATTATCTAATCTTCTTTCAAGAAGCTGTAAGAGATTCTCGCCTGTAATACCTTCTTGGTGGTTGGCTTTTTCAAAGTAATCGCGGAATTGTTTTTCAAGAACTCCATAAATTCTTTTTACTTTTTGTTTTTCACGAAGCTGAGTAGAATACTCTGAAATCTTTCCTTTCTTCTGTGGTGGAGGTTCGGGTGGATTTTTTCTGTCTTCAAAGCTACATTTATCTTTATTTAAGCATCTAGAGCCTTTTAAAAAAAGCTTTAAACCTTCTCTTCTACAAAGTTTGCAAACTGGTCCTGTATATCTTGCCATTTTATAATATCCTTATCAAACTCTTCTTCTTTTGCGCGGTCTGCAACCGTTATGCGGAAGAGGAGTAATATCTTTTATGATTTTTATTGCGAGTCCTTTAGAAGCGAGAGAACGAATTGCAGATTCTCTTCCGATTCCAGGTCCCGATACTAATACGTCTACTTCTTTTAATCCTGCTGCATCGATTGCTTTATCAGCAGCATTTCCCGCAGCAATTTGAGCCGCATAAGGAGTAGATTTTTTAGATCCTCTAAAACTCATAAGTCCAGAAGATGACCAGGATAATACGTTTCCTGCCATGTCAGTAATTGTAACAATCGTATTATTGAAAGAAGCTTGAATATAAACCTTCCCGCGAGGGACGTTTTTCTTTTCTTTCTTTTTTACTTTTTTTACTTTCTTCTCTTTCTTATCTTTTTTATCTTTACTTTCTTTAGTTTCTTTTTCCATAAAAATTAATCCCGGCTCCCGCTGCTATTTAGTTACTTTCTTTTTATTCGCAACGGTTTTCTTTCCACCTTTACGAGTTCTTGCATTTGTTTTTGTTCTTTGTCCGCGAACAGGAAGACCCTTTCTATGACGAAGACCACGATAACATCCGATATCCATTAACCGCTTGATGTTCAAGTTAATATCAGAGCGAAGATCCCCTTCTACTAAATAACCTTCTTCTTCAATCACTCTTCTGATTAAATTTTCTTGGTCATCATTGAGGTCTTTAACTTTAATATCTTCACTGATTTTAGCTTTCGCTAAAATTTTTCTAGAAGAGGACTGGCCAATGCCATATACGTAAGTTAATCCAACTACTATTCTTTTATCTTTAGGAATATCAATCCCAGCAAATCTTGCCATACTCTATCTCTGCCTCTGTTTATGTTTAGGGTTGGTGCAAATTACGCGAATGATGTTTTTTCTACGAATAATCTTGCAATGCTCACAAATTTTTTTTACTGATGTTCTAACTTTCATAAATTTCCTACTTTTTACGATATGTTATTCTGCCCTTGGTTAAATCATACGGCGAAAGCTCAACCGTAACTTTATCCCCTGGCAGAATTCTAATATAATGCATTCTCATCTTTCCTGATATATGAGCCAATATTTTATGCCCGTTTTCAAGCTCAACTCGGAACATAGCATTGGGAAGTGGTTCCATTACTGTTCCATCGACTGTTATTGCTTCTTCTTTTGGCAATTTAACCTAATTCCTTTTTAATCATCTGAGTAATCTCATCTAACTTACCAGATCCATTGATTTCTTTTAGAAGATTATGATCTTTATAATAATCTAAAAGTGGAAACGTTTTGTTATTGTAATTTGTCAGACGATTTTTAATCGTCTCTTCGTTATCATCTGCACGACCTTCAATTTTGGCGCGCTCTAATAAACGAGCTAATAACTCGGAATCCGGAACCGCTAAGTTTACTACAGCATCCAATTTAAGACCCAATTCCTTGAGTAAAATATCCAATGCTTTCGCTTGCTCAATTGTTCGAGGAAATCCATCCAATAAAAAACCATGTTTACAATCGGGGTCTTTTAATCTATCTTTAATAATTTGAATTACGACTTCATCTGGAACTAAATCGCCTGCATCCATAAATTTTTTAGCACGCAGACCTGCTTCGGTAGAATTTTTTATGGAATCTCTCAAAATATCACCTGTCGATACTTGAGGAATATTGTATTCTTTACACACAATCTTAGCCTGTGTTCCTTTTCCTGCACCCGGCGGACCCATAAAAATTAGTCGTTTCATCGTATTATCTACCTTTAACCTTAGTTTTTTTCATAAAGCCATCGTAATTTCTCATAAGCAACTGTGCTTCAATTTGCTTTAGAGTCTCAAGGGTTACCCCAACCATGATTAACAAAGATGTTCCACCAAATGTATATACTAAAGCACCGCCACCAGTGTTGTTTCCTAAGTCCAAAAATCTAATGATAATGTAAGGAGACAAGGCTAGCATTGCTAGAAAAATGGAACCAGGTAGAGTAATTCTATTTAAAACTTTTTCAATGTATACTTTTGTATCAGTTCCTGGACGAATACCTGGAACAAATCCACCGTATTTTTTTAAGTTCTCAGCCAATTCTTGCGGGTTGAATTGAATAGCTGTATAGAAGTATGCAAAGAAAATAATTAAGCCAGTGTAACAGAAATAATAAAATATTGAGCGGTACCAGATAGTTGAAAACGGATTAAAGAAATCCAGAATAACTGCCCATCCTGCCCATTGACCACTATTTGAGGAAAGCCACTGAACAATTGTCTGAGGAAATAAAATCAAACTAGATGCAAAGATGATTGGCATTACGTTAGCGCCATTTACTTTGAAAGGGATACTTTGGCTCTTTGCCTGAACCATTCTTCTTCCAACCATTTGCTTTCCATACTGCAATGGAACTTTTCTAGTTCCTTGCGTTAGATAAATAGTAAAGTAAATCAGGAATATGAAAATAACAAATAAGATCAAGATTGGTAAAGGATCAGCTTTGTCAGTAGTAAAGAGTTGTAAGAATGCTTCTGGCATACGTCCAATGATACCTGCAAAGATAATCAAGGAAATACCATTTCCAATCCCTTTTTCAGTGATTTGCTCACCCATCCACATTAAGAGAATCGTTCCTGTAGTAATCGTTAGAATTCCCAGGGGGACAAAGAAACTTTGAACATAAGGATTAATCAAACCAGGATAACGGGCTGGATTCACACCTGTTCCTGTAGACCAGTTTTTTGCCATATAAATAACTGCTAAGCTTTGAACGACGCAAAGAATAATAGTTCCAAATTTTGTATATTGGTTAATCTTTTTGCGACCTTCTTCCCCTTCTTTCTGTAACTTTTGCAATTGAGGAATAAGCACCATAACAAGTTGCATAATAATGGAAGAAGAGATATAAGGCATAATTCCCAAAGCAAAAATGGAGAACTTAAGCAAAGCCCCACCTGCAAATAAATCTACCATTCCCAAAAGTCCATCAGTGGAGTCAGAAGTAATTCCTGAAACTACCAAGCTATTAATTCCAGGAATAGTAACATGAGTTCCCATACGGAAGAGTAGGAGCATAAAGACCGTAAAAAGAATCTTTGCTCTTAACTCAGGGATTTTAAATATATTTGTTATTACACTTAGCATATTTTAGTTCTTAGCAGTCTCCGGTTTAGCCTTCACTCTTGCAGTGAAAGTACCACCTTGCTTTTGTAATTTCTCAAGTGCCGATTTAGAACAAGCATCAGCTACAATAGAAACAGAAGACTTTAAATCTCCAGTGCCTAATACTTTAATCAATCCCGCAGCATCCTTAATAAGACCTTTCTGCTCTAAAATTTCAGGTGTTACAGACCCAGATAGATTATATCTAGTTAAATCACCAAGATTTACAGGTTGGAATACAACATGAAAAATATTAGTAAAACCTCTTTTAGGCATACGTCTGTGCAAAGGCATTTGACCGCCTTCAAATCCTCTTCTCATGCTGGAAGCTCTAGCTTTTTGCCCCTTTTGTCCACGAGTAGAAGTTTTTCCCATTCCAGAACCAGGACCTTGTCCAATTCTCTTGCGTTCTTTCTTAGCTCCCTTTGGTAAAGGAATTAAATTGGCAGTATTTGCATCTGCTTTTTTAGTTTTTCTAGCTGCACCAAAGGCAGTAGAAGGTTTTACACGATTGCTTTTTTTACTTTGATTAGACATAGATTACGCCTTTTCCACATTTACTAAATAGTTTACAGAGCGTAGCATTCCCAATATTGCAGGAGATTTGCTATGCACTTTAGAGCTACCAATTTTTCTTAAGCCAAGTGCTTTTAAAGTCTTGCGATGCACTGGTATAGTTCCTATGGAACTTTTAACTTGAGTAATTTTAATTTTATCCATTTTAGATCTCTCCTTGACCAAAGAGTTTCTTTAAAGGTATTCCACGCTTCTTAGCAGCAATAACAGGAGTTTCTAATTTTTTAAGCGCTTCAAATGTTGCTTTCACAATGTTTAAAGGGTTACCAGAGCCATAAGACTTTGTAAGAATATCTTGCACTCCTGCTTTTTCTACTACAGAACGAACAGATTCTCCGGCTATAATTCCAGTTCCAGGAGAAGAAGGCTTAAGATAGACCCTTGCAGATTTAAATTTTCCAACTACTTCGTGAGGAATAGTGTGACCGATAATATTGATTTTAAAAAGGTTCTTTTTTGCAGATTCAATTGATTTACGAATTGCATCCGGAACTTCATTTGCTTTTCCGAATCCAATTCCAATTCTATTCTTTGAATCACCTACAACAGTTAAAGCGTTGAAAGAAAATCTACGACCACCCTTTACAACTTTTGCTACGCGATCAATTTTAACAACTTTCTCGCTAAACTCTTTTGCTTCTTCGTCCATGTATGCCATTTAAAACTCCAATCCTTCTTTTCTTGCTGAATCCGCGAATGCAGCCAATTTACCATGGTAGATGATACCAGATCTATCTAACATTACTTTGCTTACACCTTTGCTCTTTGCTCTTTCAGCTATTAACTTTCCAAGCTCAGTTGCTGCTTGCTTGTTCTTTTTTGAATAGCCTTGCACCGGAAAACTCTTTTCAGAAGATACAGCATAGGCAATTGTTTTGCCTGCGGTATCATCAATGACTTGAGCAATTAAATAACGATTTGTTTTGTTAAAAACTAAACGAGGTCTGTCCCCGTTTTGTTTTAACTTAAATCTTGCTCTTTCGATTCTTCTTTCTTGACCAGGTCTATGTTTTTGTTTATTAATCATTATTTCTTACCAGTTTTTCCAGCTTTACGCTTGATATACTCGTTAGCGTATTTAATTCCTTTGCCCTTATAAGGCTCAGGCTCTTTAAATCCACGAATATTTGCAGCAACTTGACCAACGAGTTGTCTATCTACACCAGTGATTTTAATTTTCAACTGATCAACTACATCAATCTTAATTCCTTGTGGCTCAGGAAACACAACTTCATGAGAAAATCCTAGATTCATTACTAAATTAGAACCTTTCTTTTGTGCTCTAAAACCAACTCCGAAGATTTCAAGGTTTTTCTCCCAACCAGTAGAAACACCTTTTACACAATTATTAAATAAGGCTCTTACCAGTCCATGGAGTGCTATTGTTTGTTTTTCTTCGTTCGCACGAGCAAACTTAACAACATTTCCATCTACACTCATTGTTATACCTTTGTATAAAGGAGTGCTTAAAGTTCCGAGTGGACCTTTTACTTCGATCTTATCTCCCGCTTGCTTAACTTCCGTTTTAACCGGGAGGGTTACTATATCTTTACCTACTCTAGACATACTCTTAAAGACATTTGCTGGATCCGATTAGGATACCTTGCAAATAACCTCTCCTCCAATTTTTAATTTCATAGCTTTCTTATTGCTCATAATCCCTTTGGAAGTAGAAATAATCGAAATACCAAGATTACTCTTTACAGGCTTAATATCTTCCGATTGGATATATACACGTCTACCAGGCTTAGAAACTCTTTCGATTTCACGTATAACTGGACGGCGAGTATCGTCATATTTCAAGGTAACAGTATATTCAGGAATGTTATTGACTTTTGTTTCCTGAAAGTCTGTGATAAAACCTTCTTCCTTCATGATGGCAAGGATTGAATTCTTAATCTTACTGCCAGAAACTTTGCAAACAGGGTGTTTTGCACTGCCTGCATTTCTGATTCTAGTAAGCATATCTGCTATTGGATCTGATAAACTCATATATATTTTTCCTTATTCTACCAAGATGACTTAGTCACACCTGGAATTTGAGCAGTACTAGCTAACTCACGAAAACAAATTCTACACATTCCGAATCTTCTTATAAAAGCACGAGGTCTACCGCATAGAGCACAACGATTGTATGTTCTAACTTTAAACTTTGGCTTTTTATTTTGCCGAGCTATAATGGAAGTTTTAGCCATAAAATTTTAAGTCTCCTACTTTTTTCTATAAGGCATTCCGAAACCAGCGAGTAGTTCGTATGCCTCTTCATCAGATTTTGTACTTGTTACCATGGTGATGTTCATACCATGCATACTGTGAACCTTATCGAATTGAATCTCTGGAAAGATGATTTGCTCTTTAATGCTCAGATTGTAGTTCCCACGACCATCAAAACCTTTCGGATTAACACCCTTGAAGTCCCGAACCCTCGGTAAAGCCACATTTATAAACCTGTCCAAAAATTCAAACATTTTTTCCCCACGAAGAGTAAGCATGCAACCAATATTCATCTTCTCTCTGAGTTTGAACCCAGCGATTGACTTTTTAGCAACAGTCTTAACTGCTCTTTGACCACTTATCGCAGCCAAAGTATCTAGTGCTGATTCTAATGCCTTAGGATTAGAGTGCCCTTCTCCCATTCCCACGTTCAATACGATCTTTTCGATCTTAGGAACCTGAGAAGGAGATTTGAAATTAAACTTTTTCAGTAAATTAGGCTTAATTTCTTCGTTGTATTTCTTTTTTAATCTTGATTGTTCCATGATTAACCTTTCGATTTAAGAGTTCTTTCTTTAGAACCATTCTTTACTTCAAAACCTACTCTTGCCCCTTTTTTCTTTTTAGAATCATAGAGCATAACGTTGGAAATATGAATCGAATTTTCGATTTCAATGATTCCACCTTGAGGGTTTTCTTGTGTTGGTCTAACGTATTTTTTTCTTTTATTAATACCACTTACAAAGATACGATCTTTTCTTTTATCAATAGAAAGGATTTTCCCTTTTTTGCCTTTATCTGCGCCACCGATGCAGATAACTTCATCGTCTTTTTTTAGTTTAATCTTCTTAAACTTCGTTGGCTCAGAGCCACGATAAGGTAATTTGTTCGCCATTTTATAATACCTCTGGTGCTAGAGAAATAATTTTCATAAACTTCTTGTCTCTAAGTTCACGAGCTACCGGTCCAAAAATACGAGTTCCTTTTGGATTTCCTTTTTCGTCGATAATAGCAACTGCATTATCATCGAAACGAATATAACTTCCGTCCGGTCTTCTAATTTCTTTTCTGGTTCTCACAACTACAGCTCTTTGCACAGCCTTTGTATGAACTTTCTTTCCTATAGAATCTCTTAAACCGTATGCAGGCTGAGAGTCTTTTACTGCTACAATAATCTCATCACCGATTGTCGCATAACGTTTCTTAGATCCACCAAGAACCTTAACGCACTGAACTCTCTTTACTCCAGAGTTATCAGCTACCTGTAAAAATGTTTGCATTTGAATCATTTTATTTCGCTCTCTCTACAACTTTTAAAAGTGTGTGTCTTTTTTGTTTAGATAATGGACGAGTTTCCATTGCTACAATTACATCGCCTTCTTTACATTCCCCTTTTTCATCATGCACTTTCAAACGAGATGTTTTTCTAGTGATTTTCTTGAACATAGGATGATTTTGTCTAAACTCAATTTCCATAACAACAGTTTTAGCCATTTTAGTGCTAACTACTTTGCCGGTAACTGTTTTGCGTTTTTTTACTTCTACTTTTTCTTCCATAAGTTTTATCCTTATTTCTTAGCTGCCTTCGCAGCAGCTATTTCTCTTTCTCTTTTCACAGTCAGAAGTCTTGCAACTTTCTTACGCAAATTTCTAATTACCATTGGGTTCTCAAGGGAACGAGCCACTACATATTGAAAACGATGAGTTCTTAGTTCCTTTCTAGCTTCCGCAAGCTGTGTAGTTATATCAGCATCTTTAATGTCTTTTAATTTTAACTTCATATCAAAGTCCTCTTCACAAATTCAGTATGAATGGGAAGTTTGTAAGAAGCAAGAGTTAAAGCCTTCTTAGCCGCTGCTTCATCAATACCACTCATTTCAAATAAAACTCTTCCTGGGCGAACTTCAGATACCCAGAATTCTGGATTTCCTTTTCCCTTACCCATTCTAGTCTCAGCTGGTTTTTTGGTAACCGGAGTATGAGGGAAAATCCTAATCCATAATTTTCCGCCTCTTTTTACTCTTCTATTGATAGATACACGGGCAGCTTCTATTTGTCTTGCTGTAATTCTTCCAGAGGTAATAGCCATAAGACCAAACTCTCCGAAGGAAACTTTATTGGCTACTTCATCTTTACCTTTCAGTCTACCGATGTGCCACTTTCTATATTTTACTCTTTTAGGTGCTAACATACGTTACCGGATCCTATTAATTAGTTCTACGTTTAACAGCGTATTTATCTTCTACTTCTTCATTGGAACTGGAGATATGATCTCCTGCATAAGTCCAAACTTTAATACCGATTTGACCAAAAGTTGTAAGAGCTTCTTTCATGCCAAGATCAATCTTTGCACGGAGAGTATGAAGAGGGATACGACCATCTTTGTAACTTTCAGTTCTTGCCATATCAGCACCGTTGAGTCGTCCAGAAATAGAAATCTTGATTCCTTCTACTCCACCTCTCATTGCTCTTCTGAGTTCCGCTTTCATTACTCTTCTGAAAGGCATACGTTGCTCAATTTGAGTTGCGATTGTCTCAGCGATTGCTTGCGCAACAGTCTCTGGTTTTTTTACTTCAATGATGTTGATATTTATTGGTTTGTCAGACATAGGCTTGAGAAGAGTTTTCACGTTCTCAATGTTTTGTCCTTTTTGACCAATTACAACGCCTGGTTTTGCAGTATGTAGGTTAACGTTGATTTTTTCTGGAAATCTTTCGATAACAACTTTCACAAGCGAAGAATTCTTAAATTTAGTTTGTAGAAATTCTCTAATTTTAATATCTTCATGTAGATTCTTGGTATAGTCTTCTTTCGCAAACCAAATTGAATCCCAGGTTCTTGTAATACCGACCCTTAAGCCGACTGGATTAACTTTCTGTCCCATTCAATATCTTCCTATTAATTTGATAATACTACAGTGATGTGGCTCAAACGCTTTCTGATTCTAGAAGCACGGCCTCTAGCTCTTGCTTTAAAACGTTTCATGATTGGTCCATCTTCTACATAGATCTTCTTGATGTAGACCTTGGTTAAATCAATCTTTGCATCGGCTACTACTGCATTAGCCGCCGCAGAATTAACTACGTTTAGAATTTCATCCGCTACTCTTTTTTGAGTAAACTTAAGAATATCCACAGCTTCTGTATAATCATAGCCTCTTACTTCATTAGCCACTAGTCTTGCTTTTCTAGCAGAAACTCTTACATATTTTGCTACAGCTTTAGCTTCCATTAGAGACTCCTATTTTTTAACCTTCTTATCGGCACCGGAGTGACCACGATAAGTTCTAGTTGGAGCAAATTCGCCTAACTTATGTCCAACCATGTTGTCATTGATATAAACTGGAATAAATTTATTCCCATTGTGAATCATCACTGTATGCCCAATCATATCAGGGAATACCGTGCTTCTTCTTGACCAAGTTTTGAAAGGTTTTTTATTTCCTTCCGAATTCATTTTGGTAATCTTGCGCATTAAATGGTCATCAATAAAAGGACCTTTTTTAAGACTTCTGGACATAAATTAATTTCCTCTATTCCTATTTCTTTTTCTACCTTGCACGATAAACTTATCGCTAGGTCTTGCTTTTCTTCTGGTCTTATAACCTTTTGTAGGTTGACCCCAAGGGCTAACAGGATGTCTACCACCGGAAGTTTTACCTTCCCCACCACCATGTGGGTGATCGACCGGGTTCATTACAACCCCTCTCACTTTTGGTCTCTTTCCTAACCATCTGTTTCTTCCTGCTTTACCAATCGAAACTAAGTTATGGTCTTTATTTCCAACGATTCCGATTGTTGCGTAGCATTCTTTACGAATCTTACGAACTTCAGAAGAAGGAAGTTTAAGAGTAACATAGTCGCCGTCTTTAGCTGCAACAGTTGCAAAAGATCCAGCAGTGCGAGCCATTTGAGCTCCTTTTCCACGATTGAGTTCGATATTATGAACATCTGTTCCAGGAGGAATCTTATCGAGTGGAAGAGAATTTCCAATTTTAATCTCAGCATTCTCACCAGAAACAATTACATCACCTACTTTCAATCCTTCAGGAGCGAGGATATATGCGAATTCCCCGTCTTTGTAAGAAATGAGAGCAATGAAAGAAGTTCTGTATGGATCGTATTCCAATGTTTTTACAACAGCAGGAACTCCGTATTTAACTCTTTTAAAATCAATAATTCTATATTTACGTTTAACGCGTCCACCTTTGCGTCTAACGGATATTTTACCACCGTCCCCACGACCTGCAAAGTATTTAACAGTTGTTGTGAGTGGCTTGTGTGGTCTATCTACAGTTATCTCAGCAAAATCCAGAACGGATTTATAACGAGTAGCCGCAGTAGTCGGTTTAAATTTTCTGATACCCATACTTAAACTCCCTTACCAAATTCTAGAACGGCACCGTTTTCAAATGTAACGATTGCTTTTTTCCAATGTGGTCTTCTAGAAGGAAAATTTCTAAATTTTTTCATTTTGCCATGATACATGATTACATTCACAGAGCTTGGTGTAACCTGAAAGATTTTTTTAACTGCTTCTTTTATCATTACTTTATTAGCATCTGGATGAACTTTGAAAGTATACTTCACAGTTCTTTTTCCGATTTCTTTTCCAATCTCTTGAGAAGCTTGGGATTTTTCAGTGATGATAGGAGCAATGATTATGCTATCTAGATTCATTTACTTGCATCCTTGTATTGATTTACGATTTCTTTCAAGGCACTCTCTGTAATAACTAAATTGTTATTGTAAAGAATGTCTCTACATACGATTCTCTTAGCGTTTACGTATTTCAGTGTTGGAATGTTTCGAGTAGAAGCTTTTAAAAATTTATCTTCGCCAGAAACTACTAGACTGAAATTACCATTTGTAACGCCCATTGTCTTGAATAAGTTGAAAACTTCTTTAGTGCTAAACTTCGTCATAGAAACATCTTCTAAGATATTGATTTTGCTCTCAGAAGCTTTTTTGTTTAAGATAGAAACAACAGCAACCTTCTTAACATTACGAGAAAGTGGAATGGAATAATCTCTTGGCTTAGGACCATGAATCACACCACCGCCAACCCAATGAGGAGCACGAGAAGAACCTTGTCTAGCACGACCAGTTCCTTTTTGTGACCAAGGTTTTTTACCACCACCGCTCACTTCGCCTCTATCTTTTGTAGAATGATTTCCGGATCTTAAATTTGCATTCTCTGCTTTGATTGCATCATAGATAGCACCTTTGCTAATCTTGTTTGTAAAGATTTCGCTTGGTAATTCTACTTCAGCAAGAGATTGTCCGTTTTTAGAATATTTCCTGGCTTTCATATAAATTCCTTTCCCTTTTACAACTTCTCAATCGTAATGATTGACTTCTCAGGACCTGGAACAGAGCCTGATACTAAAAGTATGTTCTTATCCTCATACACTTTTACAATTTTCAAATTCTTGATAGAGGTTTTGAGACTTCCCGTTCTACCTGGAAGTTTCACACCTTTGAATACTCTTGAAGGAGTTGAGTTCGCACCCATAGATCCGGGATGACGGTGAAATCTAGAACCGTGAGCAGCAGGACCACCTCTGTGACCATATCTTTTCACGACCCCTTGAAATCCTTTTCCTTTACTAATTCCAGTTACTTTTACAATGTCATTGTCTTTGAAAATATCTGCTATTTTGATTTCAGAGCCAGCAGAGGGAGCATCCCCGGTTAGCTCGAATTCTTTTAAATATCTCTTTGGAGAGATATTGTTTTTGGCAAGATGAGATACTTCTGGCTTAGTGAGTTGTGTCTCTCTAGTGTTGCCAAATGCTAACTGAACAGCGGAGTATCCGTCTGTTTCTACAGTTTTTACCTGAGAAACAAAACAAGGACCCACTTCTATTACAGTTACAGGAATCATATTCCCGTTATCCGCATATATATGCGACATGCCTAATTTTTTACCAATTAAACCCTTAGTCATAATTATTCCTTAAGACTTAATATCTACCGATACACCTGCAGGGAGTTGAAGTTTCATCAATGCTTCTACTGTATCTTCATTTGTGTTTAAGATATCGATAAGTCTTTTATGTGTTCTCATTTCGAATT
Organism: Leptospiraceae bacterium; assembly: GCA_016708435.1. NCBI lineage: Bacteria > Pseudomonadati > Spirochaetota > Leptospiria > Leptospirales > Leptospiraceae > Leptospiraceae bacterium. The sequence goes on from JADJFV010000036.1 coordinate 98,207, forward strand.
GCTCACGTGACTTTTTGTTCACGTGAGGCGATCTTAGTACTGTAAACTTCTCAATTTTAGTTGGGAGCGGGATTGGACCCGAAACAGTTGCGCCTGTTCTTTTTGCAGTCGCAACGATTTCATAAGTAGATTGATCTACTAACTTGTGATCAAACGCTCTTAGTTTAACTCTAATTCTTTGTCCGGTCATACTTTTACTCAATTATATCAGCCACAACGCCTGAGCCGATAGTCTTCCCACCTTCGCGGATAGCAAAGTTTAATCCTTTGTCCATCGCAATCGGGTGAATCAATTCGATAGTTACCGATACGTTATCCCCAGGCATAACCATTTCCATTCCAGCAGGTAATGCACATACGCCGGTAATGTCTGTGGTTCTAAAATAGAACTGTGGACGATAGTTGTTGAAGAAAGGTTTATGACGACCACCTTCATCTTTCGTTAATACGTAAACTTCAGCAGTAAACTTTTTGTGTGGAGTAATGGTTCCTGGTTTAGCAAGAACTTGTCCTCTTTCGATGTCTTCTTTTTTAGTACCGCGAAGAAGAGCACCGATGTTGTCCCCTGCTTCTGCTTGGTCTAATAATTTACGGAACATTTCGATACCAGTTACAACAGTCTTGGTAGTATCTCTAATTCCAACGATTTCAACTTCTTCGTTGATTTTAAGAACACCAGTTTCTACTCTACCAGTAGCAACAGTTCCACGACCAGTAATAGAGAATACGTCTTCTACTGGCATTAAGAAAGGCTTGTCAGTAACACGTTTTGGATTTGGAACGTATGTATCAAGAGCTTCCATTAATTTCAGAACAGATTTCATTCCGAGTTCAGAATCTTCGCCTTCAAGAGCTTTTAGAGCAGAACCATGAATGATTGGGATCGGTCCTTGTCCTTCTTTAGGGAAGCTGTATTTTTTCAAAAGGTCACGAATTTCTTCTTCTACCATTTCGACCATCTCAGCTCTTTCATCGTCTTTTAACTGATCAGCTTTGTTGAGGTATACAATGATATAAGGAACACCTACTTGACGAGCAAGAAGAATGTGTTCTTTTGTTTGTGGCATTGCGCCGTCAGTAGCGGATACTACTAAAATAGCCGCGTCCATTTGGGCAGCACCGGTAATCATGTTCTTAACATAATCCGCGTGACCTGGACAATCAACGTGCGCATAATGACGATTTGCTGTCTCATATTCCTGGTGAGAAGTAGCGATTGTAATCCCTCTTTCTCTTTCTTCAGGTGCATTGTCAATTTCATCGTACTTAATAGCTTTATTTTTTCCACCAACTGATTTAGCAAGCGTAGATGTGATTGCTGCAGTTAGAGTTGTTTTACCGTGGTCAACGTGACCAATTGTTCCAACGTTTAAGTGTGGTTTGCTTCTATCAAATTTTTCCTTAGCCATCTCTAAATAAACTCCTAAAAATATTTCTCAAAAAATATAACATTCAAAATTCGAAATGTGACAACGAGGTGAATATAGTTTTTTGAGACAAAAAACCTTTTCCTTTTGTCATGTTTCGTAAAGCACTTGTAAAGCCAAGCATGTTTTCAGCAGCAGCTTCGCAAATTAGTAAAGATTTATTGCCATGAACAATATCTGTCTTTACAATCTTAGCATTTCTCTTACCGAGAACTACTAAAACCGAACCATAAAATGATTCAGGAATCACAATTTCAAACTGACACAGAGGTCCGATTTCGATTGTTTTTCCAGGTAAGCAAGACTTAATACCACTAATGATGGCCACCTTAAGCAGGTTGGACGCGAATTCACTTGGATCTTCAGGTTTCTTAAAAGAAGTAGCTCGGAGATTTAACCCAAGCACTGAATTGCCACGAATTCCATTAGATAATATTTCGTAAAACGCCGATTCTACAGAGGACTTAACATCCTCCTCAAGTTCACATTCCCAAAGGACAGAACTTGAAAAATCAGGACTTTTCTCAAGGGAACTAATTAGAGTCCCACTCTTCAACTTTTGATTAAAAGCAGAGTGTTCGAAAATTACCGTTATAGCCATGTTTTTAAATTTTTCGTATCTGGCAACCTTTAAATTGCCGAAAGTAAAAATTTCTGAAACAAATTCTTTCAATCGATTGATGGCTACTTCTAAATGAAGCTCCCCTGCTCCTTTTAGTTCGAACTGCCCTGTTTCTGTTTTTTCTCTAAAACTTAATCCAAAATCTTCCCAGACTAATTTTTCAAGCCCTGATCTCAAAATTTCTTTTCCTTCCGAAGTATTTGGCTCAAGAGTGAGCACATACTCATTATTAGGCACAACTGGATTGATATGCACATTCTGTTCTTTTGCATAAAGCGAGCCTGTATCTAGAGAAGAGTGCTCGGCAATAGTAGCGGCAAATATCGAATAGTCGTCAACGATATCCAATTTCAATATTTCATTTGGAGTGAGTTCATACATAGTTTCTATTTTAAACTTTTTATCAAGAGAATAAAAAGAATCTCCTGTGCGAACTGGCTCATACGATTTAATAAAATAAACCCTACCTAAATCGGGATGTAGAGATCTCTTGAATAAAACTCCTTTTACTCCTTCTTCTAACGAATGACGACGATGAAAATCTTGTAAGCAAATAAAGTCTAATAGCTCTTTGACGCTCGAACCATGGAGAGCACTCCCAGCAAAGAGAGGAGTCAAATGACAGGACTGAAATCCTTGATTTAAACCATCTAGAATGATTTTTTTAGAAGGCTTTTTAAAATAAGAATCGATTAATTTATCATTCCACTCAATGAATTGCAGCTCAATTTCTTCTTCGATTTCTTTTTTTTGCAGGATGTATTCGATTTGATTTTTGTATTCATCTCGAATCGAAAATACAGGATGGAGTTTGCGATTGATATTTGTTTTTAGTTCTTCTAAGAAAACTTTCAAGTCTTCTGCTTTATCAATCTTATTTATAAATACAATCAGTGGAATCTTCTGCTGTGTAATCTCTTCGAGGAGCATTTCTGTCTGTGAGCGGATACCCGTTGTTATGTCCAAGAGCAAGACTGCAATGTCTACGGCTAATAGAGAATTCTGCACCTGTGCATAAAAGTCCAAGTGACCGGGTGTATCGATTAAATTTAAAAAATACTTTTTGCCTTTTAGTTTATACCTGACCTGAATCGAACTTGCCGTAATCGAAATTCCCCGCTCTATTTCTTCTTTTAGCCTGTCACTCTCTGTTGTTCCTTCATTGACTGAACCAGGACTATATATCTCACCTGCTTCGAATAAAATTCTCTCCGTAAGCGTAGTCTTTCCTGAATCCACATGGGCAAAGATTCCTATATTTCGAATGTTTCGTTTCATAACCAAGCTAGTCCAATGTCAATTTTATGGAAAGGCTTAGTTTGGAAAGAAGAAGGTATTTTAAAAGATTTCCATGCGTTGGTCGCTAATTCTTGGAGCGAAGGGGACTGGACACGGATAAGATTATCGTTGTTGGTCAGTGTCCCTATTTTCTTTCTAAAAGTTCTTAAGTCAATGGTGGCAGTCGATTTATTTATTCTGGAATAGAACTCAATTGTGCAGAACAATTTTATGGAGTATCAAAATCAATTCTCATGAATGAACTTGAATCAGCTAATGATATATTAAATACAGATAATCCAAAAGAGTGAACCCAATTTTTTTCCCATTTAATGTTAGATATTTTATTTAAATCCCTTTCTTTTGTTATAGTTCACAAAATATTATCCTGAAGCTTTAATGCATTCTTGTTTGTTGGTTCTAGTTTTAAAGCACGGGATAGATATTTTCGTGCATTGTCTAGCTGATCGAGCATACGGTAGCAATCCGAAAGATTGATTAGATTTTTTACATGGAGTGGCTCTCTTAGTCTAAACCGTTCCCCAAAATAGACAGCGCGTTCATACTCTCGATTCTTTTTCTTAGCAAATGAGTTGAGATAGAACGCATTCGAGTTAAATGGATTTTCTTTACAATAGATATCTAAAAGCCTACTTGCCATGAAGAAATCTTTTTTTTCAATGAATAGATGAACGATTTCCATTATCAATTCTGGATCCTTTTTTATAAGGAATACTTTTTCATAAGTAGAGATTGTTTTTTCCTTCAATCCATGTAGATAATATTGATATGCCTCTTTTAATCCTTTCTCACTTTCTTTTAAGTCAATCGGCGAAGTCTCTTCCATCTGGTTTTTCTCGTAAGTGATTTTCAAAAGTGAGAGGTCATCTGTTAATTCACCCCGTGTTTTTAAGATAGCAGTTAACTTGGTCAAATCTGCATTTGCCTCTTCTGTGAGTTTTAGGAAAACTGTCTCATCTTCGTTGATGATTCTACTTCCTGATTTATCTTCTCCAATAAGAATATCATCTCGCCCATCCGACCCACAAATAAGACTATCGCCCGGTTTCAATTGGAAAATATGAATCTTTAGACTAGAGTTGAAAACTTCGATACCAATTTTACGTTTATCGGTCTCTGGATCAATAAACGTAGCTCTACCATCTCTATATAAAACCGAGTAGGGATGCTCTGCATTGATATAATAGACAGTTCCATTTCTGTTATCTATTAGCCCATACATAGCAGAGATGAGCATGGAACCATCAAATGAAACAAATACATTTTGTAGTTCTCTAAAAGATTCTCTCATCCAAATTTCGGGTGGTATATTGCGAGTATCCGGTTTTGTATGGTTTCTTTCTAAGATGGATTTTAAAACTGTTCCGAGCACAAGACATCCACCAGCACCCTGAATGGATTTACCCATTGCATCACCATTGAGAAAAACTGTAAATGTAATCCCATCTAATATAATTTCATCGATAATGCAAATATCACCGCCGATTTCGCTTTTTTTGTTCTTGAATTGGAATTGTTTTTTTTGTTGAATGAATGTTTCTATTTTGAAGTCAGATTTTTTTTCTTTTATAAAATTTCGAGAGAGTGGTTGCACTAGAAGAGAAGTTAAGTAATAATCTCCGTCTTGTTGTTCTTTTAGTTTTTGTGTTTCGGTTAAGCTCTCTCGTAATTCTTTTGTTCTATCTTCTACTTTCTTTTCGAGTTCCTCGTTTAAAATCTCTACTTCATTGGTTACATGCATGAACCTATTTGCCATTATCCCCGCAATGCCCATTATGAATAGTAAGAATGCAAAGCTCGAAACATGCGGAGTGTGGATTAATCCGCGAGAGGTAGCAATGTCTAAGACCATTCCAATTCCTAAAATGATTAATCCTGAGATTAAATAAATTGCTTCCCGGTTTCCTTTTCTGATTTGTTGAATGAGATAATAAATCATATAAGGGACGAGAAATATATTTCCGATTTGCCAGAGTAAAGAGCAAATTCGCATAGCAGTCAGAGGAAAAATAAGAGTAACCACAATTAGAAGTGTTGAGAATAATGCGAAACCTTTTGCAATTTTAGTATTCTTTTTATCGAAGAATTGAGTTAGAAATAAAAGAAGACCGGGTGTGAGTGGAAACATAAAAATATGTTCTAACTTTCTGTGTAAAGTAACTGAATCCTGGAAAATTGCGTCTCTCGAAAATGTATTGGCAATGAAAAAATGAATGCAAACACAAAAGCAAAATAAACCAAAATACAAATTGTGTAAGTCTTTTCGTCTTTTATTTGCGAGTAGAATATGATAGAGACCAACGGCTACATAGATTGCGATAAAGAAGAAGGCAAGATTTTCTTTTTTTGTATAAGATACATAGATACTATCTGATTCTCCGATCTCGATCGTATCCATGAATTGGAGTGGATAATTCCCATTATTCGTATAGAGAACTATTGTGAGATAATTTTTTTCGTAATTCAAATCAGTAAAAGGTATGTCTTTTAAAAAAGGACGCATTGCACCGGAGATATATGGATCAGAAGAGCCCAATTGTCCAATAAGAGTCTTATTAAAATAAAAATAGGATACATCCAATACTCTACCTGCATTGATAGCAAGAGGTTTTCCCTGTTTTAAGAAAAGATTGAGTGCGCTAGGAAGTTCGCGTCTAACCGTTATATACCCTGTATAAGAATTTAGTTTTAGTTCGGCAGTTAAGTTTGCTGGAAGAGAAATTTTCTTCCAGTCGGATTCTTGTCCCGAATCAGAAAGCCATTCAATATCAAAGCCAATCCTATACTGCCATTCTCCATTGAGAGGGTAAACGGTAGAGTTGTTTGTGTTTTTACAATGAATGAAAATAAAGAAGATGATGAATAATTTAAAATAACGCATTTCTCAAATATGATTTCAAATTTCGATTCTGCAAGAATATTTTTAAATAAGGAAATATTTGTAACAAGTCAGTATGTTTTGCCACGGAGGCACGGAGGGTTGTGGGATTTTTGAAATTTTATTCATGTAAAGAATTGAGTTGTTGAAAGATTAATAACGCTGTCATGGTGAGGCTCTCGAATCCATGAATCTCTTGAATTCTCTCTGTGTCTCAGTGCCTCTGTGGCAATCCAATCTTCAGGAACCTGAAATAATTTTATCCCAAAAATCTCGCTTTTTAAAAATGGTCGAATCTACTTGATGAAACGATAGTTGATAGCGGATAATGAGAGTATTCAATTGAAAGAAAATATCACTGAAACGGGATTTGACTTTATCCACATCGCAATGATGAGAATAGGTAATATAGGATATCTGATTGACTCGATAGAGTTGGTCACCTTTTTTAAGGTGACGTAGAATTCCTGTCTTGATCTGCGAGTGGATTTCTTCCGTATACTGCTGACTCATGTTTTTATAATAATTGCGTAAGTCCTGAATATGAAAATGAGAGACTACGCCCACTTCTTCCTTTGAAGTAAAGAGATGATCGATGTCTCCAATGATTTTTTCTAAAAAATCGGAATAGGTATCAATGACCTGATAATCTTTTTTCTTTGGCAGGTTCATATAATAATTTTGAACTAAGTCATTTAGGGATTTAAAATTAGATTCAAGCGGAACTTGATCGGAAGAGATTAGAAAGATAGAGCGGAAAACATTTTTATTTTTCTCGATAGAGTAAGTGTATATATCGTATTTTTGATTGTCCTTTTCTATTGTCTTTACTTTGCTAAATCGGATTTGACCGGCAAGAAGACTAGCTAATAAGTCAAATTTTTTTAAGTCTTCTATCATTTGCAAAAGAATGGAACGTGGATGAATTTCCTTTCCATGTTCTAAAAGTATATCATCATTTACCGCAAATACTGCTTGTAGACAGGGAGTATTTGCCACATAACGTTTTAACATTGTTTCAAAATAGGATATTTTAGGACTTTCAATTATGGTTTGATTCATTGCTATACCTTTCCTAATAAATTTCTTTTTTCTTTCAGGTTTGTCAAGAGAAATTATCTTTCACCAGACTTTCTTGCAGCTTTAGAGCCTTTTCAAATCCAATTCGGTATTGCTATTCTTCATTCAAAGGAAATATCTTTGTGTGGTCTTGAAGCTTACAGCTAATAAATATTAGTCTCAATTTATTACGAAAAAGAGTTCATGTAAACTTGACAGGGCTCAACTTTACCGAACTGCATTTCTAAAATGCAATGATAAAAAGTTCTTATCAATATTTATAAACTTTTATTTTATTGTCACAGCTTGTTCGATATAAGAAAATAGAATTATGAAATCGGCTGAGATTCCTGACAATGAAATAGAGCGATTAACCAAATTATTTGACTACAATATTTTAGACACACTTGAAGAAAAGGAATACGATGAACTAACGCGTCTTGCGGCTTTTATTTGCGATACTCCTATTGCGCTCATCAGTTTGGTCGATCGTGATAGGCAATGGTTTAAATCAAAAGTTGGACTCGATGCAATTGAGACAAGTAGGGACATTGCTTTTTGTGCGCATGCAATTCTTGGTAAAGATGTGTTTGTCGTAACCGATTCACTTCAAGATGAACGTTTTCGGGATAATCCATTATCTATAAATGATCCACATGTTCGTTTCTATGCAGGCTCACCTCTTTTGAGTCCGGAGGGACTGCCAATTGGAACGCTTTGTGTAATAGATCATAAACCACGGGAGTTAAGCAAACAGCAATTAGACGCTCTAGCCATTTTGAGCAAAAGCGTTATTAACCTCCTGGAGATTAGGATTAAGCTAAAAGAAAAAGAAGAGCAAGTTGCCTTACTCGCTCAATCGGAGGATAAACTTTTTCAGGCATCTTACAAATATGAAGCATTACTCAGTAGTCAGTCTGTATTTATTGTTAGAACTGATTTACAAGGCAAATACACATTTGCCAACAAATACTTTTGCGATATATTTGGCTCTACTCAATCAAGTATTATTGAAACAGACGCTCTTACACATATCATCGAAGAAGATCATGGTAAATGCTTTAATACAGTTCGAAATTGTATAGAATCACCGGAGAAATCTTTTTATGTTTCTTTGAAGAAGCCTTTACCGGGTGGAGGAATTTTATATTCTGAATGGGAGTTTAATGCAATTAAAGACATGAGTGGAAATCTCATCGAAATTCAATGTATAGGAATTGACGTAACAAAGAAAAGACATGCCTATATCGAGTTAGAAGAATCTCTTGCCAAAGTAAATAATCTGGAATTGGCTATAAATGAACATGCTATTGTCGCAATTACAGACGAGAGCGGTATAATAAAATTTGCCAATGAAAATTTTTGTCGTATATCAAAGTATTCTCAGGAAGAGTTAGTAGGAAAGACACATCGCATTGTTGATTCAAAAAATCATTCTCCTGAATTTTTTCAAGAAATGTGGAATACAATTTTATCCGGAAATGTATGGAAGGGTGAAATTAAAAACAAAGCAAGTGATGGTTCATATTACTGGTTAAGTGCGACAATCGTTCCCTTTCAAGACGCAAAGGGAATGGCATATGAGTATATATCTCTCGGAAAAGATATAACTCCTTTGAAAGAAATGGAGCAGCGGCTAATCGAGCAAAGTTCCTTTATTCAGAAAGTCACAGATACCATTCCCGGAATGGTTGGATACTGGACTACAGATCTCAGATGTGCCTTTGCAAATCAAGCATACCAAGAATGGTTTGGGAAATCATCAGAGAAAATCATCGGGCATACAATGGAAGAATTGCTAGGTAAAGAAATTTTTCACAAGAACAAGCCATTTATAGACAATGTTTTAAAGGGCGAAAAACAACAATTTGAGAGAGCACCAACGGATAAGATTGGTTATACTTGGATTCAATACATCCCGGATATTGTAGACAATAAAGTAAAAGGATTTCTTGTTTTAGTTAGTGATATTACGGAGTTGAAACTTACAGAAATTTCTCTAAAAGAAACAAGAAATAAGCTAACTGAAATTTTAGAATCAATTCCTGAGGGGCTAGTTGAAGTTAACCTCCGAGGGGAAATCATTTATGCAAATCAAGGTGCAGCAAAAATCCTAGATATCAAAGAAGATTCAATCACCGGTCGTTATTTTAATTCAAAAGAATGGTTTCAAATTGATTCTGAGGGTAAGCCATTTCCAGAAGAGAACTTGCCATTAGCCGTAGCTATGCGGGAACAAAGAGAAGTTGGTCCTATTGAGCATGGAATCATTGATAGAGATGGAAAAAAGAAATGGCTTTCTGTTCATTCAGTTCCTTTATTTAATAAGGATAATAATATGTATGGCGCTGTTGCAAGTTTTAGAGACATTACCGAAAGACAAAATTTTCAGAATATGATTATCAAAGCAAAGGAAGATGCTGAGAATGCAAGGGAGATGGCAGACAGAGCAAATAAAGCAAAGAGTGAGTTTCTGGCAAATATGAGTCATGAAATTAGAACTCCGATGAATGCAATCTTAGGATTCGGAGATATTCTCAGTGAAAGAATGCAAGATGAAAAATTAAAACATATTGCCAATTCGATCACGATGAGCGGAAGAGTTTTACTTAGATTAATCAATGACGTTTTAGATTTATCTAAAATCGAATCAGGAAAAATTGAATTGAATCTCATTCCGATTCGATTGGAAAAAATCTTTGACGAGATGAAAGTCATTTTCTCTCAGAAGATGACAGAGAAAAAAATTGAGTTCCTATTAGAAATGGAAGAGAGTATACCGAGTTTACTTTTGCTTGATGAAATGCGTCTCAGACAGATTCTACTAAACTTAATAGGCAACGCTGTAAAATTTACACATAAAGGACACATTAAAGTATCTGTTGCTAAAGATTATGAAAATTCCACAGAGGATAATATTGATTTAACAATAAGAATTGAAGATACGGGAATCGGAATTCCAGAGAAAGATCATGGTAAAATCTTTGAAGCATTTTCTCAAAGAGAAGGACAAGATCACAATATATATGGTGGCACGGGTCTCGGTTTAACCATTGTAAAAAAAATGATTCAACTCATGAATGGAGAAATTTCTGTTCATAGCCGGGAAGGATTCGGTGCAATGTTTACAATGACTTTTAGAAATATTTTGATTCCGGGAACGCATCGAACACAGAAGGAAGAAGAGTCAAATCATTCACAGAAAGAAAACACGATTCAGTTTGAGCCTGCCACGATTCTAGTGGTAGACGATGTTTTGTTAAATCGCCAGTTACTGATAAGATTTTTGGAACAATATCCAGAACTAAAAATTATGGAAGCCGAAAATGGGAAAGTTGCCATAGAGATGGCTAATCTATATAAGCCGGACTTAATTCTGATGGATATAAAAATGCCTGTTATGGATGGAATGGAAGCAAGTAGAATTATAAAATCAACGGAGTTTACTTGTTCTATTCCGATTTTAGTGATTACAGCTTCTGTATTTAAGCAGACAATGGATGAAATCAATTCTATTTGCGATGGAGTTTTGCAAAAACCAGTCAATCACAGTAGGTTTATTTCTTACATTTCTCAATTTCTCAAGAACAATAAGACTTCTATGGAAGAAGGTAATACTCATTATCCTTTGCTCTCATTGAGTGAATTTGCAGCTTTCAATAAAGAGGATAGTCACGCAATGCATGATAGAATTATAAAAGATGAATTGCATAAATGGGAAAAAATAAAAAATGTAATGAATATTTCTGAAATCAAGGATTTTTCAAATCAGATAGCTGAAATCGGAGAAGAATACAATTGTAAGCCCATAATTTTGTGGGCGAAGAAATTAGGAGACTATGCAAGTCAGTTTGATTCAAATAGAATTAGTATTTGCTTGGAACAATTTCCTGAATTAGTAAACGCGTTAAAAGGATTCAAATGAAAGAACACCAAATATTAATTGTAGATGATACCTCTGCCAATGTGCAAGTATTAGGACAAATTCTTTCCACGAAAGGATACCAAATAGTAATTGCGGCAAATGGGAAACAGGCGCTAAAAGCTGTAGAGCAGCAAATTCCTGATTTAATTCTTCTTGATATTAACATGCCAGAAATGGATGGGTTTGAAACCTGTAAAGTTTTGAAATCTCAGAAGTCTTTTGCTGAAATTCCAATTCTGTTTTTGACAGCAAGAACAGACGCAGAGGATATCGCTAACGCATTTCAAATTGGGGGAAGTGATTATATCACAAAGCCATTTAATCCAGTAGAGTTATTGGCAAGAGTTCATTTTCAAATTTCACTCAAAGAAAAAACGAGAGAACTAAATGAAACGAATGAAAAAAACAAACAATTGGTTCGTGTGCTTTTGCATGATCTTCGTAATCCAATCAGTGCAATTAAGTCTGCCAATGAAATGGCACAAGAAGATAAAAGCTTAACTGATACTATGAATGGTTTAGTTGGTAAGGCAGTGGATAATTGTCTTAGTATTCTAGACAGTGTAAAAAAAATGTATGCGATCGATGAGGCAATGTATTCTCCGCAGCTAACATCAGTTAATCTCAAAGAGGCAATTCAATCTTCTCTTATTATCTTCGAGCATCGTCTTGCTGAAAAAAAAGTTACTGTGCACTTAGACATTCCGGAAGACTTGAATGCGTTAGTCGATGCTAGTTCTTTTGTCTATTCTGTCTTTAATAATCTACTGACCAACGCGATGAAATTTTCTTATTCAGGTTCAAACATTTATATCAAAGGATGCCGGGAAAAAGACTCCGTCCTACTTTCTATCAGAGACGAAGGAATTGGAATGCCACAAAGTATTTTAAATAATATCTTTGATATAAGTAAGCCCACTAGCCGCGAAGGAACGCAAGGGGAAACGGGAACCGGCTACGGAATGCCTCTTGTGAAAAAATTTGTAGAAATGTTCCGTGGTAAACTAACTATCGAATCCTTTGAAAAACCTCATCCACGGCGGGGAACAGTGGTTAGCCTTTATCTAAAAGAATCCTAAGACGAAGTCATTGCCACAGAGACAAGGAGGATTCTTAACCACGAAGAGCACGAAGGACACGAAGAAGGAATGCGTTAAGAATACTTCTTACCTAAGAGCCACATAGAAGGGACGTAAAAGCCATCAAATTGCCCTTCTTCGGCTTCTATGTCCCTTTTAATCTAGAACTAGATTGGTCTTAGGTGTAAACGGTGGTAATTCGATTTGTAATGGCGAAAGCTTTTCTCTTTTAAATATTAAAAACTAAAGTGGTTCTATTCTGGGTATATCCAAAATTTTTATAGGCTTACCTTTGCACTATTTCAATATTTGTTTATTTTTACTATTGACCGAATTGATCGAGTGTGGGAAATATTGGATTGGTTTAGGTGCCGCAGGTATCAAAGGATTATTTAATGAAAAAATTTATGATTAGCTCTTTTTTTATAGTTTTATTTATTTGCCTATTTGTCTCTAATTGGAATTCCCCCTACATTATAAAAAAGAAATATAGTATATTCCGATATTTATCAAAAAATTTTGTTGCGACTGAAATTTTGGACTACAAAATGTTTTTGAATCCAAAAGATGAAGTTATTACTCCTTTTATGTATGCTTATCGTCATTGGGAGCCGAATGAAACTTCTATTATATTTCATAATTTAAAGGAAGGAGATGTATTTATAGATGTTGGGGCAAACATCGGTTATTACACACTATTGGCTTCGAAAAAGGTTGGTATTACTGGACATGTCTATTCATTTGAGCCAGAGACTGAAAATTATGAACTACTAAAGCAGAATATTATTTTAAATAATTTACAAAATGTTACCGTTGAGAAGAAAGCTGTAGCAAATAAACCAGGGCGGATGAAGCTTTATTTGAATCCTACAAATAAGGGAGACCATAGCTTACGTGACGATAAAATGAATCGTGATTATCAAGAAGTAGATGTAATAAGTTTGGATGATTATTTTAAAGATAAGAAAATAAATTTTATAAAAATAGATGTTCAAGGTGCTGATGTTCTAGTTATCCAAGGTGCTAAAGGAATAATGTCTAATAATCCCAATATTTTGATAGTCAGTGAATTCTCCACAATGAATTTTAGAAAAATGAACACAGACCCTAAAGAATATTTAGATGAGTTATCAAAAATGGGATTTGTCTTCTACAATATAGATGATAAGAATCAATCAATTGATAAATTGTCAATTGAATCTATATTGAAACGCTATGATTTTCAAGGAATCGAAACTAATTTATTTATCGTTCCAAAGCTAAAAAATGTTATTATAAAATGAAAAATAAATTACAATACCTGCACAGAACCTAATAAAGAGTATCCGCTAAGAGAATGGACTATGTTTGGAATCTGTCCACTACATCTTCCTCAGTGCATTAGTTTCTACTAGACAATTTATAAACAAGCGTAAACAGTAAAACTATGAAATTCGCTGACCCTAAAAACGATGTTGCTTTCTGAAAGATATTTGGAAATGAAGCAAAGAAAGTTATTCTCATCTCATTTTTGAATTCAGTGTTGGGTTTGGAAGGAGACAGAAAAATTATCGAATTGTATTTTTGTAATACTTTTCAACTTCCGAGAGTAGCTGGACTCAAATCATCTACCATTGATGTTAATGTAAAAGACCAATCAGGGACGACATATATAGTAGAAATGCAATTGAGACTGCAACAGAAATGAAAAAAGATGGGTTCGCGATTACTAAAATTGTAAAATATACAGGTCTTAGTATAGAGGACATTGAAAAGTTATAAGTCAAATCTCTACATCAAAGAAGCGTATAGATATCCTTCAATAAATGGTAGAAAAGGCATGGATTCTACTATGCCCTCTAGCCCCAGGATGCCCATCATCTAGTTCAATTTCCTTAATTTGACAGTTTTAAACCTAATCCAATAACCCCTTTTTACGATTTCTACAGTAATATATTGCAAAATGCTAGACAACTTGGCTTTGCTATGGAAAAGTGGTTAAATCATGATTAATAACGAGGGTTGATTTCTATGTATCGACTAGATGAACGAGAAACGGATAAAGAGATTTATCTCAGCGAAAAAAGTGCAGTCTTTCGCGGAAATAGATTTGGTCAGCCCGTGATTATTAAGACTCTGCGAAGTGAATACCCCGATCCAGCCCTGATTAGTGAGTTCAAGCAGGAATATGAAATCTTACAAAAGCTACAGGGGCAGGGTTTAATTCGTGCGATTAGTCTAGAGAAATTCAAGTCAAGTCTGGCGATTATATTTGAAGACATTGGCGGAGAGGATTTGAGTAAGCTACTTGCTTATAAAAAATTTTCGTTGGTCGAATGCTTGGAGATAATGCTTGCTACAACTAAGGCATTGGGTAAAATTCATTCCGCAAATATTGTGCATCGTGATATTAAAGCGCATAATATCGTGTTAAACGAAAAAACAAGAGATTTACAAATCATTGATTTTGGCTCTGCCAGTTTTCTAATCAAGCAAAATTCTTTTATTCCAATGAATAGTTCTCTCGAAGGAACGCTATCTTATATATCTCCCGAGCAGACGGGAAGAATGAATCGCACTGTAGACTATCGCACCGACTACTATTCATTAGGCGTAACATTTTATCAAATCCTCACAGGCGAACTTCCCTTTGTCTATACAGATCCAATGGAATTGGTTCATGCCCATATCGCCAAAACACCAGTATCCCCCTTTAATAAAAATGGAACTCCTAAAATTCTATCTGATATAATCATGAAGCTTCTAGAAAAAAATCCAGAAGATAGATACCAGAGCGCGAATGGACTCATCTATGACTTGGAGTTATGCATTTCGAATCTAGATGCATTGCTATCCAATCCTGAAAACATTGAGGATCGTATTGAGAATATAAATAATGGATTGCAGATTGGACAAAAAGATTTTTCTACAAAATTTCAAATACCAGAAAAATTATATGGTAGAGCCAAAGAGATTATTCAAATTCTAAAATCATTTAAGCATGTAACAGAAGGAGAAGTTGAGTTAGTATTGATTTCAGGAAGATCCGGCATCGGCAAATCAGTATTAATCAATGAATTGAATAAACCTATTCTCGAATACAAAGGATATTTCGCTTCGGGAAAGTTTGATCAATTCAAACGCACGATTCCGTATTATGCAATCACTAGAGCCTTTCAAAATCTACTCAAACAAATATTAACAGAAAAAGAAGAATCTATTTTAATATGGAAACATGATTTGCAAGAGGCAGTAGGGGCTAACGGGCAAATTATTGTAGAAGTAATCCCTGAACTAGAAACTTTGATTGGTAGACAACCGCCAGTATCGGAGCTAGGTCTTGCTGAATCCAAGAATAGATTTAATCTTGTCTTTCAAAATTTTATCAAAGCATTCTGTCAAGAAGAACATGCGATTGCGATTTTCTTAGATGATTTGCAGTGGGCAGATACTCCTAGTATTTATCTGGTAGAATCTATTCTTACCAATCCAGAAATGAAGTTTCTATTATTGATACTTTCCTTTAGGGATAATGAAGTGTTGCCGACAGATGCATTTTCTCTTATGTTAGAAGACTTAAAGAAGAAAGGAATTGACTCTAAGAATATTAACCTGGAGCCGCTTTCCTTAAACGATGTAAATCATTTAGTCTCTGATACCTTGCATCTAGAAAAAAAACATACAAAAGAACTCGCTCAAATTCTACATACGAAGACAAAAGGAAATCCTTTCTTTGTAAATGCAATGTTTAAAAGTCTATACGACAAAGATTTAATTTATTACAAAGAAGGAATCTGGGCTTGGGATATAAGCAAAATTGAGCAGGGAAAAATTACCGAGAATGTAATTGATTTACTTATAGAAAAAGTAAAAGACTTAAATTTTTTACAAGCGGAGATATTGAAGTTAGCCGCTTGCATTGGGGATTCTTTCAGTATAGAAGTTTTCTTTCTCGTCTCCGGCAAACAACAAGAGAGTATTGCAAATGAACTAACAAGCATTTCGAATGAAGGTTTTTTAATTGTCACAAAGAATATAATCACCTTTGTGCATGATAAAATTCGTGAGGCTACTTATACATTAATCAACAATGAGGAAAGAGCAAAGAATCATTTTCTAATCGGAAAGACTTATTTGAGTCTGACAAAAGCAGAAGACATTGACGATTTAGTTTTTACAATTGTCAGCCAATTGAATCAGGGCATCGTTTATATAACCGAGGATTTAGAAAGAAAACAACTTTTAGAACTAAATGTTTTGGCGGGTAATAAGTCATTAGCCTCTTCTGCTTATGATGCGGCTTTGAGTTTTTATACTATGGCGGTTTCCTTATTATCAGAGAATTCGTGGAAGACGGACTATAAAAAAACTCTCGATCTATATATTGCAAAAGCACAGGCTGAATATCTTTCAACTAATTTCGAAATGGCAGAGAAAACCTTTGAATTAATCATGCACCATGCAGAGAGGAATCTAGATAAGATAAGTGTCTATGAATTAAAATCTTCTCTGTATACAAAGCAACTTAGAATGAGAGAGGCTTTGACTCTTGCTACCGATGCCTTGAAGCTATTGAAAGTTAGTATTCCCAAGCATCCAAGTGAGTTGTCTGCCATTCCAGAAATCATAAAAGCAAAGATTCAAATTGGTAGAAAAAACGCGAGTGACTTTCTTGATTTGCCGCTTATGGTAAATGAGACGGATTCAGCCATTATGCGTTTACTCAATATTAGCATTGCCCCTTCTTATCTTTCCAAGCCTTTACTATTTCCCGTTCTAGTCATGAAAATGGTGAACTTGAGTTTACGAAGAGGCATATCGCCAATATCCCCTTTTGCCTTTATTGTATTTGGAATGATACAAGGCTCTGCGTTAGGAGATTTTAAAACCGGATATGAATGGGGTAAACTAGCTATTAACCTCGTTGATAAGTATAATTTTAAATCAGTTCAGTGCAGAACTCTTATGGTATATGCCTGTGCCGTGCATCATTGGACAAACCATGCAAGGACTGGAAACGAGTTTCTCTTGAGATCGATTCAAAGTGGTATTGAAAATGGAGACTTGGAGTATACTAGTTATTCGCTCATTCATATTTCCTTTCAGGCACTTGCCATGCGCAAACCTCTGAAAGAAGTATTGGAAATCTTTGAGAAGATGAGACCGACATTTCTTAAAATCAAACAAGACCATGCCTATTTCACGGCAGCTATTGTAGAGCAAACAGCCATTAACCTCAAAGAAGTATCTCAGAAGATTCATCAATTAAAAGGAGTAGCATTTGACGAGGATACCTATGTTCATATCTGGATAGAAACAAATAATTCGAGTGCGCTTCATTGCTATTATACAATGAAATGTGTCATCGGATATTTTTTCGAAGAGCCCGAAGTTGTAGAGGCATACTCCCGTAAGGCGGTGAAACATGAGAAGAGTAATCTAGGAACAATGTTTGGTCCTGAGATTCTGTTTTTCGATTCACTCAATCTAAGTCGATTGTATAACGCCGCTACAATTAAATCTAAAAAGAAAGAATATAAAAAGCGTATCGCAAAAAATGCTAAGAAGATGAAAGCCTGGGCGGTTAGTTGTGAAGCAAATTACGGACATAAATTTAATATTCTACAGGGGTTAATCCGCGAGATAGAGGGTAATGACTCTTTAGCGCTTAAAGAGTATAAGACTGCAATTTATTTAGCTAAAAAGCATGAGTATATTTTGGAAGAAGCAATTGCCAATGAACTATCTGCGGCTATTTGGCGTAAGACCCAAGATGAACAGTATGAACAAATTCATCTAATCGAAGCTCATTATTGCTACCGAAGGTGGGGATCAGAACCAATGGTAAAGAAATTAGAAGATCAGTTTCCTTTTCTCAAACGAAAATACAATACTGCTCAATCAGAATTAATGGTTACTCATAGTAAAACTCTAAGCACAGGAAATTTCTTAGATTTAAACACAGTAGTCAAAGCTTCTCAGACTCTATCCGGAGAAATTCAATTTGGTAGATTGCTAGAGAAGATGATGAAGATTCTATTTGAAAATGCAGGTGCAGAGAGAGGATTTTTTATTTTAAAAGAGACAGATAATCTTTTTATCGAAGCAGAAGGAAAGGCTGATTCGAATTATATCGAAGTCTTAAAAGCAAAGTCAGTGCAAGTAGCTACTGAAATTTCTGTGAGCATTGTAAATTATGTAGCCCGCACAAAGAATTTAGTCTTACTCAATGATGCTACTAAATCAGGAATGTTTACGAATGACTCGTATGTAAAAGCCAATACACCAAAGTCTATTCTTTGTTATCCTATACTCAATCAAGGACATCTAGTAGGAATTGTTTATTTAGAAAACAATCTTACTACAGATGCATTTACACCGGATCGTGTAGAAATATTAAAAGTGTTATCTTCCCAAATAGCGGTGAGTGTAGAAAACTCACTCTTATACACAAGCCTTGAAGCAAAAGTAATGGAAAGAACCCGTGATCTAAATGAAGCACTTGTTGAAGTGCGCTCATTGAAAGAACAACAAGATGGAGATTATTTCTTGAATACACTTTTAATTGAGCCACTCGCTCAAAACAATGCACAGAGTTCAAATGTTGAAATAGAATTTTTTATCAAACAAAAAAAGCAATTTATATTTCGTAACGGTTACTATGAATTAGGCGGAGATATTAATATTTCCGAAAACCTAGAACTTCAGAAAAATAAATACATCGTATTTCTAAATGGAGATGCAATGGGTAAGTCGATACAAGGTGCAGGCGGAGTATTGGTATTAGGCACAGTATTCAAATCTATTATCCAGCGCACGCAATCGACTGATTATGGAAAGACTGTTTATCCTGAGAAATGGCTCAAAGATGCATTCATTGAAATGCATAAGGCTTTTGTAAGTTTTGATGGGTCTATGCTCATGTCTCTTGTGTTTGGACTTATTGATGAGAGAACAGGCGTGATGTATTTTTTAAATGCTGAGCACCCTGATATGGCTCTTTATCGAGATGGGAAGGCAAGCTTCATAGAAAATACAACTCCTTATACTAAACTAGGCACGCAGGGGCAAGCAGGGAGTATCTCCATTCAGGTCTTTTCCTTATTACCCGGTGATATTGTTATATCAGGCTCGGATGGTAGAGATGATATTATCATAGGAAAGGAAGAAAATTCTGAGTATGATATTATTAACGAAGACCATGATTTATTTCTTCATCATGTAGAGCACGCGGAAGGAGATTTACATAAAATCTATGAGATGATTGCGGCTACAGGCAAACTGATGGATGATATTTCTCTTTGTAAGGTTTATTTTAAAGGGTATCCTCTAAATGAAGCCAAGGTTAGTTTAGAAGCAACTCTAAAGTCACTTTCTCAATATAAGATTGATTGCAATTATGCTAAATTTTTAGAACTTGCGCACAGGCTAATTGCTGATTATCCGCATCTTACGAATTACCTGTATGAAATTTCGAATGTATACAAAGAAATAAAGCAATATGATAAAGCTATAACAGTAGCCGAGAGAGCCAGACTTAGATATCCTAAGAATTTTAATAATCTATTGGTATTGTTGGAGTCTTATATTCACGTTGGAAAAACAGAGAAGGTGCGCATAACAATCGATACCTGCTTGAGTCTAAAGCCGAATGATGAGCGCTTACTTGCCTTAGTTAGTCTTGCGCGTAAATGAATGAATAACAGGAGTGATTCACTTTTAAAAGCTGAGTCAATCTTTTCTTTCTTTATTTAAACAAAAAGGAGTCATTGTATTGCGAGTAATTGAGTATATTTTCATCGTCTGTAATATACCACAGAAAAAAATGAGTGTCTAAGAGACAATTCATATTACCCCAAAGCCCATTAGAACGTCATTTGATAATTCATCAAAGAAAGAGTCAGGAACTTGAAAGTCATTCTTTGCTAAACCAAAGGGGCGCGTTTTGTTTTTTTATCAGAGGAAGACTCTAAAGACCAAATAATAGTTTCCCCTTTTTTATTTTTTAGTTCATCTGGAATTTTTAAAGTATCTGGTAAGTGTTTATAAACAATCCGAATTGGTTGCATTCTATTACTTTTCCTTATTATTCAAGTATTAGTGGTTAAAGTTTTTTTTGCAAAGCATAAATAAGAATAATTTATAGCTTTTCTAAAACGAAAAGGAAATGGCTAAGCGATTTTTCTTTTAGTTGAAACTTTTCCTTCTTTATTTTATTTTGAGAATGAGACTATGGGGTGTATAAAAAAATGCTATTCTGAGTTGGTTAAAGGACTTTTTTGTGCTTAGAATCGACTTACTTGGAGTATCCATTTATTACAAGGCAAAGCCCCTATTAAAAAGGACAAAGGCAATGGCGTATTCACATAGACTTGTTTCCGGAATTGATGTAGTAGACATTAGTGATTCGATGGATTTATATTCCGTTCCTGAATTAAAAAAATTCTGTAAGAATCTTACACACAAAGAGGGTGTAAAGATTTTACTTACGCTAGAGAAAGTTCATTTCTTGGACTCTTCGGGTCTTGGAATGCTGACCAATTTATATTTTGAGTGCCAACAAAAAGGAATTCCTTTAAAGTTAGCCAGACTCAGTGCAGAGGCTAAGAGACTGTTTGTGCTAACCAAGCTAGAACAATCTATTCCAATTTATGAAACAGAGGAAGATGCAATTAGTCGTTACTAAATAGCATCCATATCTCGTTTAATTTTTCTCCAGACTAAAAATCCTTCCACGAGTAGCCAGAGTGTAAGGATGATGAGTATTCCACCTACTCCTGCGAGTAGATAATTAGGAGTAGCCCCGTTTATAAATTCTAAGAAATTTCCAACCATTGCCCATAGAGTAACGCACAATACAAAACTCATCGGAAGTAAAATGCTGAGTGTAGGTCGCTTTGATTTTAATAAGTAAATGAATACGACTAATAGAGATAAGCCGGCAAGGAGTTGATTGGTTGTGCCAAATACTTTCCAGAGAGCAAGCCCCGCCGGTTTCATTTGACCATTTACATTTATCTTTAAAAATGCAAAGAATGCAATCGAAGCTACTGCTAGTAGGCTAGATGTATAACGATTGGCAAAGAGTAAATTTAAAGTCTTAGAGCGAAACGAGTGAACAATTTCTTCAATATTATATCTGAGAAGTCTAGTCGCGGAGTCGAGGGACGTAAGGGCAAAGCTAATCACAATGAGTGCAATAAATCCCTGTCCGAATTTTTCAGGAATACCTAATTGACCGAGGAAGCGACTCGTTCCATAGATATAAGCGCCGACTTGAACGTTTAATCCCTGTAAGCCCGCCCAGGATTTGTAATAAGAATTCCATTCTTCACTCGAACTAAATCCAATCGTGCAGGCGATAACAGCCGTTAGCCCAAGAAGTGACTCTCCTATCATTCCACCATAGCCGATGACTCTTGCATCTGTTTCGACTGCGATTTGCTTTGCAGTTGTGCCTGAACTAACCAGTGAGTGAAAGCCTGAGATGGCTCCACAGGCAATGGTAATGAATACAAAGGGAAGTATATCCATTCCAATTTCTTCTGTTCTAAAGGCTGCTGCATTGAAGGAAGGAAAGTTTCCACTTATACTTCCCACAAAGTATCCGAGGTAAATTAGGATTATTCCCAAGTAGAGTAAGAAGGAATTAATATAGTCTCGGCTCTGGAGTAGTAGCCATACAGGTGTGACTGAGGCTAAGAAGGCGTAGGCGAGTAGAATGAGTTTCCAACTGTCTGTAGAGGGAGCGCGGTCAATATCGCTTAGCCCGATTAAGTCTAGAAATTTATCATCCATACTAAAATAGATCGTCGCTAGAGTGACAAAAAAGCTAACCACTGTGAGCGGACCGAGTGAGTAATTCTTTTTGTAGTGCAAAAAACCTACAATTAACGCTAAGATCATGAGCATGAGAGTAGGAGTGACCGATTCTGGAAAATTACTTCGTAGATGAATCTTAGCTGGTTCTTTTTTTTGTAATTCTCCATTGTCGTGTCCGTCTTTGACTTCTTTGACAGTGACAGGTTGCTCGATTACGGTTGGTGATTTGACTGCGACTGGTTTTGGTGGAGCAGAATAAAGTCCTGCGATGACTAATACAAATACTCCCATAGCAAGAGAAACTAAAAAGAAAATGATTACATGAAATAAAGATCTGGCACGATGACCGAGTAAGTCTTCTGCGACTTGACCCACTGATTTTCCATCGTGTCGAATGGATACGACAAGCGAACCAAAATCATGCACACAACCCATGAAGATTCCACCTAGCACAACCCATATCATAGCAGGAAGCCAACCCCAAATCACCGCAACAGCAGGACCTAGAATGGGAGCAAGTCCTGCAATGGATGCAAAGTGATGACCAAATAAAACACTCGGCTTGGTTGGCACATAGTCTATTCCATCGTTATGTGTATGCGCAGGTGTGACGAATTCTTTTCCTCGAAGTCCAAATACTTTGTCAGCAAGATAGCGGGAATAAAATTTGAATCCTAAGAAATAGAATAAAAGGCATAGTGTGACGACGATTGCAGGTATCATGAAATACTAAGACTATTTCGATTTGATTCCAAGCAAGTAGTTTTTTTAAGACTTTTTTTGATACATCCGTTCTTGTTTCGGCATATGCAGTATTATCCGTTCTTCCTATAAAGCCAAAGCTTTCTCTTATAGAAGTTGAAAATATTTTACAAAAAAACATTTATTCTAAGTTTGAGATAATGGCGCTTACCCCCAAAGACTACAAAAATGCCGTCAGTGGTGTGACTGAACTTCATCTTTCTGGCGGAATTTTATATGATGCTCTACATATTGAAGCAGCAATAAAGTGTGGCACTAAAAAGCTTATCACTTTAAATCACAAACATTTCGAAAAACTTTCTATTGATAGAATTAACACTCGGCTCACCTTGCGTAATATTAATTTTTAATTCATTTAAACAAAGAAAATAGACATAAAAGTTATCGTATCCTTTGTCCGTGTTCATCTGTGGTAATCTTCAAATACTCTCTTTATGATGCTTTATACCTGACCCGGAAAGTCGCCTGGCTTTGTGCGCCATCTTCTATGCACCCAAAAGTATTGCTCTGGAAATAGTTTTACTTCTTCTTCGAGTAGTCTAGTCCACATTTCTGTGTAATGACGAACAGCCACATCCCTGGAAGGAAATTTCTTTTTGTCGATGACTCCCATGTCTTTTACTCGGACAATTACTTTTCCATCTTCGCCACAGACAACAGAGTATAATAGCAATTTTGCGCCAGTAAGATAAGCCATGAGCGCAGGACCTTGATAGGTAGAAGCAGGACGATTGAAGAAATTGACAAAGATTCCAGCCTTGCCCGCGTTTTGATCCGAGCCAAACCCAATCCAGTATCCATCTTTGAGAAGTTTCATCACTCGACTGGATTCATCTGTCGTTACAAGCAAAATGCCGTTATTCTCACGTAGCGATTTCACCCATTTATCCACAAAGGGATTTCGAATCTTTTTGTAAATGCCCGCCCCCTTCATTCTAAGTCCCATGAATTGAACGAGTATTTCCCATGTTCCCAAATGACCGGATACTAAGACTACTCCGATACCTTCTTTATTGGTATCTTGCTCTATTTTTAAAAATTCTGGCTCATACGAAAGATATTTATCCATCCATTCTTGATTCAATCTAGATGCGTAGAGGGTTCCTGCGAGTAGCCGCCCGAGATGATCAAAGTGTTTTTTTACAAGGGATAATTTTTCTTTCTCGTTTAGATTTGGAAATGCATAAGAAATATTGTCGTAAGCTATCTTTCTATGTTTACGGGCTAATGGGAATAATACTCTCGTGATCCCGACTCCATAGGCAAGACAGACTTTATAAGGCAAGAACTTAAATGGTAAATATAAAAAATACGCAAATAAGAACGAAATAAAATAACTAATTTTTTTCATGAATCTATTTTCCTTTTACTTCGATATTTAAAATCACTCAACTACGGTTCCAGTGATTACAACTGTCCGACGTGAAATGATAGGCTTAAACCAAAAAACCCAATTTCGAAGTCCAGTAGTCACAGCACGAATCGCTGAATCAAAAAAATCTTCTTCCGATTCGATTTTCAAATTATAGATTTTCTTTGCATTTGGTAATTCTGCTCCCAATACATCTTTGAGTTCGAATTTTTCTACTGTAATTAAATCAAATGCAACCCAAGTAATTTTTTTTTCAATCTTAAAACTTCGAACTCTTTGACCAGAGCTATCTTCATTTGAAAAAGAAACAGGCACATTATAGCCAGAAAGAGAATACTTATAAGTCGCACAGTTGAGAGCGAAAAATAAGCTTAAGACAAGTATAAATACATTATTTCTTTTTTGCATTGGTTTTACCTTTCTCTTTTTTATTTTGTTTCTTTTCGGTAGTTTCTTCTTTGCTTTCTGTTTTAGGAGTATCCTCATTCATTGGCTCTTCTTTTACTTCTACCTTCTCTTGATTCGGATTTTCCAAAGCATCCGGTAGGTTTTGGCATTGGCAGGGAAACCTTTTCGTATAAGTCCCCGTTTATTTTCACAGAATACAATCGCACAATTCCCAACGTAAATAAATCTGCCAGACTATCAACTAGATCGTAAGTTTCTGTAATAGTCAAATTTCCAACAGCTTCCGTCTCTGGGTTTTTGAATTCTTCAATAAGAATTCTTTCTAAATCTTTATTGTATACGCGAAAAATACCCCAAAACATGTTCACCCTTGTATGGGATAAATCAAATCTTCGTTTTAATTTATATCCTTCCTCTTCTGTATATGATGTTAGGCGAACTTTATGATTTACATTCTTTAAATAATATTCAGTCTTAGCGCAGTTTACGGCTAACAAAATTAAACCAACTAAAAAGTATTTCTTCAACTTCAATCTCCTAAGTAATTTAATAGTCTAACTCTCTGATTCCAAATTCCTTCAAGCTTTTTTTTCAATGAAAAATGGATTGCCAGTGAGTCACTGAGAAGCGCGGGAAAATTCATTGGGTTACAGTTTATCTTATCCATTGCAAAATACAAGAATAGTTATATTTTTATTCTACAAGTTAATCTCGCAATGATACTTAAATTACAAACAATGCGAATCCCAGCCCAAGAAACCTACAAGCTAACCCATGTTAGGTGAGAGGATAATAGCTATTCTCCGTTATTTTCTCGTAATTCAATTTCAGTCAATAAATTACTGATTAAAAACAGCTACGGTTTACTCAATGAACAGAATTTTTATTTCAAGAAATGTTCTTTAAAATAAAATTTTGTTGACGTTTGTAAAAAATAAAATTAGAAAAGTAAGGATTTTAAATTACAATTTGAAAAGGAAAATAAAACTATGAAAACAAAATTTCTAACAATCATCTTCACGCTATTCTTCTCCCTTCCAGTCGGAATCTTTGCTGGTCCACTTGACGGAACTTGTATCGCACTTGTCCATGGTATACTTGGATTTGACGACACACAGGGATTAGCCGGTGGACTTGTCAAATACTGGGGAGGTATGGACACTTACCTTCGTTCCCAAGGAGCAAAAGTTCTTACACCTGGAAGTTCTCCGATCAATAGCATCGCAACTAGATCGCAACTCACAAGAGATGCGTTAGTTCCATGGATGGCTGCCAATAATTGCGCAAAGGTTCATTTGATTGGACACTCACAAGGCGGATTAGTTGTGCGTTATCTTACTTCTAACACTGTACTTGGTTTTACCTCTAAAGTGGCAACTGTTAGCACTGTAGACGCAGTTCATAAAGGTGCACCGCTTGCAGACATCGTGTTAGCTATTATCCCCAGTTGGTTACAGCCTTTTGCTAATACTGCCCTTGGATTACTTGCTCAACTTTTTTATGGAGCAAAACCAATGGATGTAATTGCAATGGGACAATCACTCGCAGTAAGCACAGTGAATGCATTCAATGCTGCAACGCCTAACGTTTCAGGAATGAAATATTACTCGTATGCAAACCACATGGCTTGGGCAGATCCAGTTCAGCATCTACTAATGGCGCCTACTTATCCAATTACTTGGGCAGGTGGACTCTATTATGGATTAGGTAGTGCAAACGATGGAGTAGTTCCTTTGGAATCTCAAAAATGGGGAACATACAAAGGCGAAGCGTCTGCAAAATGGTATGCAACTGGTATTGATCATTTGCAAGCAACTAATCTAGAATGGAGTGGTCAAAACTTTTTTGATGTAACTGGCTGGTATCTAGGTATCGCACAAACCGCAAAAGCAGGACTTTAAAAAGATTTTTTGCCATGCTTCGACGCTGCTTATAGCGTAACCGCTGGCACCTAGACAAAGAGGGTTAAAGAGTTCCGCCCGCTTTGTCTAAGTGCTTCGGTGGTAATCTTCCCAATCTCCTATTTAAAATCTGAGAGCCTTATTGCAAGGCATGAGTAAAATTTACAAGAGTTACTCACTGTTAGGTGAACGGATAACAGTTGTTCTCCGATGTTTCCTGAAATTCATTTTCAATCAATAAATTGCTCATCGAAATCAACTACGGTTTACTCAATGAACAAAGTTAATTTTAAAAAAAATATTCTTTAAAAAAAAATTTTGTTGACGCTAGAAAAAATGATATTTAGAAAAGTAAGAGTTGTAAAATAACAAATTGAAAAGGAAAAAAACTATGAAAGCTAAATTTCTCACACTAATCTTCACCCTCTTCTTCTCTCTTCCAGTCGGTCTCTTTGCTGGTCCTCTTGACGGAACTTGTATTGCACTTGTCCATGGTATACTTGGATTTGATGATAGACAAGGTCTCGCTGGTGGTCTAGTAAAGTATTGGGGCGGTCTTGATGGCTACCTCCGTTCACAAGGGGCTAAAGTAACTACACCTGGAAGTTCTCCACTTAACAGTATCGCAGTTAGATCAACGCTAACAAGAGATGCGTTAGTTCCATGGATGGCGGCTAACAGTTGCACAAAAGTGCATTTAATTGGTCACTCACAAGGCGGACTTGTAGTTCGTTACATGGCTTCTAATACTGCTTTAGGCTTCAAAACCAAAGTTGCAACAGTTAGTACTGTTGATGCTGTTCATAAAGGGGCTCCGTTAGCTGATATCGTTCTTGGTATTATTCCTAGTTGGTTACAACCTTTTGCTAATTCTGCATTGGGTCTGTTCTCTCAACTATTTTATGGAAAAAAACCTATGGACGTTATTGCAATGGGAAAATCACTCGCTGTTAGTACTGTGAATTCGTTCAATGCTGCTACTCCTAACGTTTCTGGAATGAAATACTATTCTTATGCAAACAAAATGGCTTGGGCAGATCCAATTCAACATATACTTATGGCACCTACTCATCCAATTACTTGGGCAGGCGGTCTATGGTATGGTCTTGGTGGTGCAAACGATGGAGTGGTTCCTTTCGAGTCTCAAAAATGGGGAGCTTATAAAGGCGAGGCTTCTGGACAAAAATGGTTTGCTACAGGTATCGATCACCTGCAAGCTACTAATTTGGAATGGAGTGGTCAAAACTTCTTTGATGTAACTGGATGGTATTTAGGTATTGCACAAACTGCAAAAGCAGGTCTGTAATGAATAGTAGAGACAGGTCAAGACTTGTCTCTACTTCTAAAAAGACGACGGGCGTCGAGTAAAAAAACCAACTGAGCGGTAATCCACGATTATCTCTCAGTTGGCATCTTCTAAACTAGATTAATAGAATTTATAATTTTTAGATTCTTATAAATCTACCAAGCTTAAATCAAACTCTCAAAACTTACTAAATTTTCTATCAGGATAAAAATATTGATAAAAGAATATCTATCGGAATTATTATTGTAGCACTTGTACTAGTTATCTCCTACCTCGTTTTTGGAGGAAGTGGTTCAAGTAAAAAGAAATCCTCTTCTAACTCAAGTGAAGAAATGCAAGACGGAAAATCTCATTCACAAAACGAAGCTCTTTCCCCAATGGGAGATACTACAGGTCTTTGGGATGAAGCACTTTCTCCTTTTCAGGGAACTGAGAAAAAAGGCTATTTAGAATTAGTCGAAGATTTGAAATCAGGAAAAGTAAACTTTAATTGGGAAGTATGGGCGCTAAGAAGAAAATGTCCAGAAGATTACACCGCAACCCAGTGCGATGAAACTATTTATAAATTCCTGGATACAAAGTTTACGAGCCCTGATAAAGAAAAGATGAAAGAACTTTTCAAAGCATACTTTCAGTTTGAAAGCGAAGCAAGAAAAATGGAATTCCCTGCAGACATAACATTTCAGGAAAAATATGAGATATTAAAAAAAAGACGTAGAGACTTAGTTGGTGATGAAAAGGCTGACTTATTTTTCGGAATGGAAGAAGCACAAGTTACATTCATGCAAACTTCAAAAAATTTCATTGACTCTTCCAAAAATATGAGCGGTCCCGAAAGAGTGCAGAAATACGAAGACCTTCGTAAAAAAACTTATGGTTCTTATTTAGACTCGGTAACAAAAAGAGAGGATTCTTTCGACCACTACCAAACAGAGATTAGCCTCAGAGAAAAAGAACTCGCAGGTTTAAGCCCAGAAGAGAAAGAAAAGAAAATGGCATCGCTACAAACCAAATACTTCGGTAAAGACGGAGCAGAGCGTATAGCAGCGGCAAACAAAGAACTAGCCGCACAAAACAAGAAAATATCTGACTACGAAAAAGCAGAACAAGAATTCCTTTCTTCCAATAATGGAATCTCCGATAAAGACAAAGCACAAAAATTGAAAGAGCTCAGAGTAAAAATGCTTGGTGAAGAAGATGCAGAATCTTATACACGTGCAAAGCAATTCGAAGAAGACGCGGCTAAGATTAAGTAGATTGTGACCTAACCTCATACTTTAACTAATTGCCGAATACTCTGAAGTACCGGGCAGGGGATTTTATTATAAAAGTCTACCTTGAAGTATCTATACTAAAAAGTCCCCTGCCCTGCGAAGCGAATTAGGAAAGGGGCTACTTGTTTGTATCCTACACTACAGAAAGATTTGGGGATAGGTATCATTCCGACAAACACGCATAAGTCGCTTCCTTCTTACTCCACTCGATCACTCCAAGAGAATCACATCCACTCTCCGATTAAATTCTTTTCCCTGTTTTTCTAAGTTATTCAAATCAGGAGTCGCCCTATACAAACCCAACCTCAAAGTAATATAGAACGGACATAGAAGCCACATAGAAGCAGAGTTTGGCTTCTATGTGGCTTCTATGTCCGTTGAAGATCGCTTTTAGTTAGAAATTCATCTTAAAATACAAAGGCATTTGTCTTGAGTTAAAAGCGAAATCCGTCTTTATACTAAACTCTGCGATTTAGTGAGATGCAAAATTCCCTCTTTTCCTTTCGAAAAATCATTGCAATGGAACATAAGGCAAATAACATCACACTCCAAACTTATGATACGACATCCATTTTACTTTTTCAGAAAACAGCTTCCGTTCTTTTTAGTTGGATTCTTATTCTCATTCCTTGGTTGCCAATCGACGGGCGAGAAAACCATTGAAGGCAATGGCCAAATCGACAAATTAGAAATTAGAGGCTTCAAACAATTTCCGATTTATACGGGAAGAGATTTTCTCGGCTACATACAAGCAGAAGGACAAGAAAAAACGTTCGATAAAAAACTCTGGCGCGGCAAAACCAAGAAGGACCCGATTCAACAGAGCATAATAATCAGTTATACGAAAGAAGATTTAAAAGAAATAAAGGGAGGCTTCTCTGAAATTCTTTCCGCAGAAGCAGGATATGAAACCATTCAGTCGATGGATTTGATTTTAGAAAATCCAGTTCAGTATATATTAGAAGACATTGCCCTAGACTCTACCTATCAGACGAAAAAAGAACTCTTCACTCGCCCCTATATTGGTGCAGTTCTAAAAGTAGATAAAATAAAAATCGAATTTAAAAACAAAGACGGATTTACCGTTAAGACCGAAGCAGATTTCAAAGTAAATAATATCAAGCTTGGAAATAATTTCAAGCATGGCTCAACGGAGAATTCAGTCTTCTTCGCTGAAAATGCATACGTCGGCTACAAGCTATTTGACCCTCCCACCAATCCAGAAACTCTAATCGTCGAGGAAGACAAGCGGATAAAGGTTGTTGTCCTCCCTTTTGAAGTGGAAGGTGCAAAAACAAAAGACGAAAAACTTAGATCAGCCCTGGCAGAAGCTACCGCAAGATCTCTGAACATGGTAGACAATATATTTGTATTGGATAGAAATAGTTATCAAAAAATCTTAGAAGAGCAACAATTAGCCAAATCCGAAAACTACGATCAAAAAAATGCAGTTCAGATTGGAAAGCTCATGACGGCTAATACCATTTTGCTCGGAAAGTTCTCTAGAGAAGGACTGGATGCTCGAATCACTTGCACAATGATAGATGTAGAGACTAACGCTCTATTAGCCAATGGAACTATTAAACTAGATGTAAGCCTAAAAGGAAAAAACACTCCCCATGATTGCGGATGAATGGGAAGCAAAAATTCTAGAATCCTTTGGAGTAAAACTAGCAAAAAGAGAAGCCAATTCTCTTTCCATTCTAGGAACTAACGTTGGCGACGCCTATGATTTTTATAGAAGGGGAAGAGAAAATTTTATTCTTTTAGATGAGGAGAGTTTAGAAGCAGCAATTCCTTTACTAAAAAAAGCAATCGAACTTGACCCAAATTATTCTGACGCCTACGCCACGTTAGCCGAAACCTACCAAAGGCTTTATGATTATAGAAATTTCACAGGGGATAGAATCGGTGCAGAGAAGATGAAAATTTTCGGATTAGAAGCTGCCTCTAAAGCAATTGAGCTTTCTCCTGAATCTTCTACCGCAAACAGAGTAAATTCATTTTACTATTATTATATGGATCCCGATTTTGAAAAAAGCAAACTCTATGCACAAAAAGCAGTTACTCTAGACCCAAAAGACGCCGAAGCAGCGATGCGACTTTTCATCATCAAAGCACGCGAAAATAAAAAAATGCTCTCACCGGATAATAAGGATTTGCTTTCTATCTATACTTTAAATCCAAACTTAATATCGACTAACTTTTATTTGGCTCTTTCTTATAAACTAGCGGGTAATTACGCTAAGGCGATAGAGCAATACCAAAAGATTTTGGAAATTTCTCCTAAGAGTATTTCTATTTATGCAGAAATCAGTAACGCCTACGCCGAGCAAGAGAAATGGGAAGAAGCACTCACGTATTTAGATAAAGCAGATGAAATTCAACCCAATGGATTTCAGGTTCAAATTCACTATGCCAATTTCTTCATCCGAAAAAAGGAATACAAGAAAGCAACAGAATACTTAAACATAGCCAAGAAATTGCAACCCAAGAGCACAATTCCCTATGAAGCATTTGCAAACATTGCACTCAGAGAAAAGAATTTTGAAGAAGCAATTTCGAATCTACAGAAGTGCATTGAGTTAGACCCAAAGAAAGGAAGTTTCCTCAATCAACTTGGAACTATTTATAAAGTAAAGGGAGAATCACAATTAGCCTTAACTAATTTCCAAAAAGCAACCAAAGTCGAACCAAAATTAACAATAAGCTATGAGAACTTAGCCAATTTATATCTAGAATCTAAAAAGTTAGACTTAGCAATCAAGTCCTATGAAAAATGCATTGAGCTAGAGCCGACTAATAGCTATTATCTGCGAAGCTTAGCAGAAGTGTATATCGAAAAGAAAGACTATGACTCAGCGATTGCAACTTACAACAAAGCACAGGAAGCAGACCCAAATGAGCATATGATTTACAATGAGTTAGGAACTTGTCTTGTATTAAAAAAAGAATACGAGCAAGGCAAAGAAAAATACAATCGTGCCATCGAAGTAGGCAATAAGGAAGTCAAGTCTTACGGCTACAAGGGATTAGCCGATCTCAAACGCAAGCAAAGAAAGTATGACGAAGCAATTGAACTCTACAAAAAAGCAATCGAACTATTCAGCACCAACCAGGATGCAAAGATAGGAATGGCAAATACCTATTCCAAAAAAGAAAACAACCAGGAAGCCATTATAATTCTAAAAGGAAGCATTGAATCGGAGCCACAAAATGGAAAGTATCATTTTGAATTAGGGAAAATCTATCGTCTTGAAAATAGAAAAGAAGAATCCGTAGAAAGTTTTAAGAAGGCATGTGAATTAGGAGAAGCAAAAGCCTGTAACGAAACTCCCGAAAAGAAAAAAAAGAAGAAATGAATTCTGTCTATAAGCCGGATTCTGTCTCTGCCTAATGAGTATTAACCTCACAGGCAGTAGATAATCATTTATCTTGGCTTTAGATTACTCTAAAGCTCTTTGCTCTCTACCCGCAACCTGGCGGAATGAGCTCATAACGGTTGCATACTTGAGATTGCACCATGAAGGGTTTACCCTGCCCTCTTTCTTACGAAAGAGGCGGTGGGCTCTTACCCCACCATTTCACCCTTACCTCCACTGCAGCTTGGCTACTAAAGCAACTTTTGCCACTTTTAGGAGGCGGTATATTTTCTGTGGCACTTTCCATGCAAGCTTCTCTTTCGAAAAACTTACTCCGGACGTTATCCGGTTCATTCATTCCACGGTGTCCGGACTTTCCTCACTCCCCAAAGGTTCGCGCGATTATCCGACAGAATTCATTTCAGAGTTGAGATTAAAATCACGCTGTTACATTGCAAGAAATTTATTTACTTTAGACATTGTTTGGAATTTTGTTTACAAAATCGTGTCAGAGAGCTAGACAATACTATTCAGACTTCCTTTCATAACATTACAATCACGCTCAAGAAATTACCGCCTAATACCAAGTTTGCGTTCGACGGAAAGGATTGTATTGGTAAGACTTATGAAACTAGACTCTGACTAATCACCTGAATTGTTTCTTCAAAGTTTCCTTGTATCAATTGACCGCCGGATTCTAGTATTGCAAATTCTAGCATTAAGTTAATAGAATTTCCAAAGTCTTCACTTAGCAGATAACCGTCATTATCTATACGAAAGCCCGAACTATGACTACTCGTTGGAATTTTACTTTCTACGAGTTCAAGTAGAGGCTTGCGGTGATCTAAGTAACCAAAGATTACTTTGCCCAATGCCTTCGCAAATCCAATTTCAAATGCACTTCCGTCATCCACCAACGCACCGCGAAACGAATTGCAATTAACCACCACTATATCACAAGCACGAATGAGCTTACAATTTTCTAGAAATATTTTCCTAGCTCGCTCTAATCCTATCTCGTTTGTTACTTCTCCATCAAACGGGGATAATCCTTCGTAACCGTATTTTCTGCAAATTGATTTATGATGCTCCAATACTCTCTTTGCTTCCGGTAAAAATACTTCTGGTCCTGCAAGATAAATTTTATTCATACTTAAACTCACTCCTCTTGTTGGTATAAATAATCCTCTATGTCGTCTAATTCTGCTTCGCTCATATTAGAAAAGAGTAATACTCCTACTTCGGATTCAACATTATAAAACATTTTTGTAGTGACACCTTCTTCGACGCCATCATGTCCTAAGTAGCTTTCTCCTTGCGGATAATCTAAATAATTCCAAGTCAGACCTATTCTAGATTTTTCTCCTCCGTCTTTGGATTCGAAATGAACTTCTTTCATTAGCTTTGCAGTGTCTTCTTCTAGAATACGTGTTCCATTGTATTCTCCATTTTGAATGAACATGATTAAGAATTTCGCCATGTCGTCAAGGTTAGAGCGTAACATTCCGTTTGGATAATCGGGACATTCGTAATGACCTTTTGTATTTTCAGAATCATAATAAGGCAAAGCAACATTATCCACATCTAGGTCAGACAAATTCCAAGAAGTATTTTCCATACCTAAAGGCTTAAAAATATTCTCATCACAGAACTCATCAAAAGATTGCTTTGCAATTACTTCTACAAGATAACCAAGAAGAGCACTACCTACATTGGAATAATCAGAAGTTGTTCCGGGTTTATCTTTTAGAAAACAAAGTTCAGGGTCATAGAACTCACCGTCTTCTTTAAAATATTCTTCGAGTAAAGAACCCAAATCATATTCTCGTTCATCCCCTTCTCTAAAATAAAGAATAGAATCATCTATTTCATTATAAGACTCATCACTGATACTCGAAGTGTGGGTTAATAGCATTTTGGCGGTAATCGGTGTATCTGAATATTTTGGATGTGTAACGGGAAATGGTAGATAATCATTAATATCCGCATCAATATCCAAATCTCCCCTATCATATAAAATCATAGCAGCAGTTGCCGTAACTGTCTTGGATACAGATGCCAATAAAAAAATGGTATCTGTTTTCATTTCTTTTTCGTTTTCTAAATCAGTATAGCCATAAGCTTTTTTCCATGCTAGTTTACCGTCTTTGACAACGCCACAAACAAGCCCTGTAATTTCATTTGATTCTACACTTTCTTCAATAAAATCCGCCATTGTTTTTCCTTATTTTTTAAATAGTTAAATCGGATTTTCACAATGACAAACACAGATGAAAATAATTCCCATCCGTGTTTATCCGTTTGCATCCGCGGTAATTTTTACATTGTTAGCTCTCATTTAGGAAAAAGCAGCTACCAATCCTTTACCAGTGACCGAGTATTATTTGCAAGCTGCTTTACAATCTGTAAATGTTTTTTGGCATTTTTCATGACTTGCTTTTCTTTCATCTTTCTTAGCGTCATCTATCTTGCCTGTTTCATTGTTACATTTATTGAGGGCAATTCCGCACTCTTTCTTGCAGCCTTTGTCTTCATTCTTGCTTTCTTTTTTATCTTTCTTATGGTCTTTGTGTTCTTTTTTATCTTCTTTCTTGTTTTCGTCTTCGGACTTGTCTTTAGCTACAACAGACGTAAAAGAAAATAGGCAAATAGCCACCATAGCGATTAATGTTAAAATGCTTTTATTCATATATTCTCCACATGAAATTTTTTGATAATGTTAGAATTACATGCATATGCTAAGAGGCAATACAATTTTACTTTCACCCACTTATGTTCTTCCGCAAAAAATCATTTTTCATCTTACACAGATTCACTTCCGTCCCAGTCTTCGGGAAGACCATGTGTTTGATAATACAAAGATTTTTGTAAATAAAAACGAGCCGCAACATCAGAGAGGTTAATATCGAGTATGTTCTCAAACAAAATGGCAGCTTTTGTAAATTCCCTTGCTTCATAATGAGTAAGCGCTTTTTCAAAATCAGCTTTTGTTTGTAAATAAACGTCCAACCAAAAATCAGATTGACCATCTAGAATATCAATGACGACTACGGGCTCCTGTTTGCCCTTAACCTTCACTTTTCCTAATCGACGATATTTAAATTTTTCAGGACCATTCGCTTTTAAAAAAGTTGCTTCACTTGTAAGAATAAGAGCACCATAAACCTTCGTTAACCCTTCTAAACGAGAAGCTAAATTTACCGCATCTGAAATCACTGTGCTCTCCATTCTCTCTTCTCCACCAATCACTCCGAGCATAAGCACTCCCGTATGAAGACCTACGCCTATTTTAATGATTTCGAAATTCTTCTCTACACGATCTTGATTGTAGGCTAAAATTGCTTTCTGCATCTGGATAGCAGAACGAATTGCATCTTCGGGGCTACGGGCAAACAAAGCCATGATAGCATCTCCGATGTATTTATCAATAAATCCATTATGATATTCGATGATTGGGTTCATTATTTTTAAATAAGAATTGATAAAGTTGAAATTTTCCTCCGGAGTCATTTGCTCAGAAAGAGTGGTAAATGATCGTATATCGGAGAACAACACGGTCATTTCTTTTTGCACCTGATCCCCGAGTTTAATATCGATTATACTCTTCCTGCTTAGAAAATTTAAGAACTCCTTCGGAACAAAGCGAGTATATGCCTTGTTGGTTAATTTCAATTCTTCAGAAAGATGTTCTACACTCAAAAAGGATTTTGCAAAAAGCAGAGATAGAATAAAGGATTGGGAAAATATAAAGATGAATAATCCAAATGGATAAAGATTCCCTGTATGAATTAATTCATTATTATACAGTGCATCATTGATACCACAAATAAAAAATAAACTCATTCCAAGCAATGCCGATATTGCACCGTCTGTTCCTGTAGGCGAATTGCTTTAATTACATAATAAAAAGCAATAAGCGCCCCAATAAGCATAGCTACCTGCACAGGAATCGCGGTATAACTGTAAATATCCCCTGTCGTAATAAGAGGAATGAAACTAAAAATAAATAATAACGCATCAGAAAAATAAAATCTATTTCTTTTCACAACCGCAGGAAAGGAATGAATCAAAAAATGAGTAAAGGCAGGAATTCCAAGAGAAAGAGAAATATATTCGATTTTCAATTGCGCTTCAAAGGAAAGTGGAAAAAAATGAACAAGACTGCGTTCGCCTGTAACCACAACTCTAAATCCAGTTAAGAAACAAAATATTCCAAAATACAAAACAGATTTGTCATTTCGTCTAAGAGCAAATAAACCGAAATGGTAAAAAGCCATAACTAAAAGCGTTCCAAATAGAAATAACTCGAACGCCATAGACTTTTCGCGGGCACTGATAATTTCTTCTGGATTTCCAATTTCAAAAAATGCCCAGGTGCCTCCTTTTCTATGATTAAAATTAGCAATATGTAAAATAAACTCTGTCTCTTCTGAGTTCAAATCAATGAACCTAACAAGCGGTAGCCACTGCGCAACGGTCTCTTCTTTTGTCTTTCCCGGTATACCATTAGCCGCAACTTGCTTTCCATTGATAAAAAGTCGATAGGAGGAATACATATCTCCAACGCGAAGCCCCATAACCTTGTTTAGATTTTTACTTTTTACAATAAGTCGATAAGTAGCAAAACCAGACCCGGTTAATTCCTTTCCGTTCCAGTCATATCCATTCCAAAGGGAAGGCAGTTCAATGTATTTTGGCTTATTTTTTTTAGGGGTTGCTAACGATGCTGAATCTAGAAATTCTCCATAATAAAATTCCCACTGACCATATAAGTCTACTTTTCCATCTCGATCAAAATTCCATTCTGATAAATCTAAAACGCCTTCGACTGCCCTTGGTTCTACACGCCCTTCTTTCTTCAAACATGAATTAGCCAATAAAATAATAGCAACAATGAATACAATAAGTGAGGCAAAACGAAAAAACATTCCTAATCAATACAGCCTTTAGTGCTATTTGTCAAGGATAAATGTAACAAATCCTCACTCACTATAAACGAAAATAAAATGTATCAGTTTAAATTCATTCCCCAGAAATGGAATTTACTACTCATTCAAATTGGAGGCAATAAATCATTTGAATATTCGATGTATTTATTTTAAAATTCTTACATTACTTCTTGTAACTTCAGGTTTTTTTCATTGCAATCATGAGGAACAAATCAGAGAAGGTCCTCCAGAGTCTAATAAGAATTTACCGCTAGTAGAAATATCCGATACAAAAATTAAAAAAGTCAATTCTTCCAAAGAATCCTTCAGCCTAAATGACCTATACCATTCTGCCCTTGCTAAAACGGAGCGCATTGCGATTAAAAAAGAGGCAATCGTGCAAGCTGAGGCAAGAAGAGATTCTTTCTTTGCAAATTTTTTCCCTTCCCTGGCTTTTCGCTATCAGCAGTTTGTTACAACTCCCAATCATGCTGAGCATGATAGAGAGATTCGGAATCGAAATAATATTGTAAATGCCTATAGCAATGAAGCTTACAATACAAATATATCCACTCCGTATGATATTGGAAATTCTTCTTTTGGTGGTAGCGGCAGTTCAACAGTAACCTCTCCTTTAGTTCGTCCCGGTGCGAGACTCGTTTTGCATATTCCAATCATGACAGGATTAAATGAATGGGCAAATTACAAAAGCTCCAAGCATGAAGTAAAATTAAGGCTACTGGAACTGAAACACGATTCTGGTAGAATGTTTTTAGAAATTGCACAGGCTTATTTTAATTTGCTCCAACTTGAAAGCAATCTACAAACCAAAAAAGATATTTTAGAATTTACAAAAGAATCCAAAAAAGAAATTACAAGACGTGTTGGTCTTGGAAGAAATAAACCATCAGAACTAACAAATATCACTGCACAAATCGCAAAGCTAGAAGCAGAAATTTTAGGTATCACTGATACTTTATCGCAGATGAGAGATACACTTTCTTTTTTAACAGGACTTGACTCGGATTTTAAAGTGGAGGCTATTAACGAATTGCCACTAAACTTTGAAATCGAACAGGCAGAAAAAACAGTAGAGAACCGCTTTGATGTAAATGCAGCTAAATTAAATCTAGAAATCGCAAAGTCAGAAGTTATAAAAGCCTATGGCGGTCATATGCCTACTGCCTCAGTAGATACATTTTATACATTTCCGAGTGGACACTCTGCAAATACAGCAAAGAAAGATTTAGTGAATCAGTTTATCGTGCAAGTTCCACTCATCTCTATGGGAACAATTACAGCAGCAGTAAAACAAGCTGAGTCTTTAAAGCGTCAGGCGGAA
This sequence comes from Leptospiraceae bacterium, assembly GCA_016708435.1. Taxonomy (NCBI): domain Bacteria; kingdom Pseudomonadati; phylum Spirochaetota; class Leptospiria; order Leptospirales; family Leptospiraceae; species Leptospiraceae bacterium. The sequence continues at coordinate 136,952 of JADJFV010000036.1, forward strand.
TTGCAACTAACGCAGTCCGTTCGATTTGCTAGAGAAGAAGTCAGAAAGGCTTACAACAGTTATGCGAATTCAAAGATGGCAGAAGAAAGTTATCTTGCAGCCTTAAATGCTATGGAGAATAATTACGAGGTTGTAAAACGCGATTACTTTCGAAAATCAGCAACAAGTCTAGATCTTTTAAATGCACAAATTGCTTTAAAAAATGCAAAAGAAGATTTATCTAGAACACTACTTCAAAAACAATTGAACCTTGTTTGGCTTAAAGTGGCTATTGGCAAGTATCCGGAAGATTTGGAAAATAAATCAGAATAGGAAATATAAATGACTCTATCAGATATTTCAATTAAAAATCCAGTATTTGCATGGATGTTAATGTTTGGTCTTATCCTCTTTGGCTTTATTTCATTTCGAAAAATGGGATTATCCCAAATGCCCGACGTAGACTTTCCTGTGGTAAATATTTCTGTAAACCTAAATGGAGCAGCCCCGGAGATTATGGAGACTAACGTTGTAGACATCATAGAAGAAAGTGTAATGAGTGTCGAAGGCATAGTTTCGTTAACCTCTACATCCAAGTATGGCTCTGCAAATATCACAGTAGAATTTGACTTAAATCAAGACGTTGATGCAGCACTGCAAGACATACAAACCAAAGTAATCCAGGCACAAAAACTTTTACCCAAAGAACTTGACCCTCCAGTGGTTACTAAGTATAATCCGGAAGAGCAACCAATCATGTGGGTAGGTGTTTCTTATACTGGAAATAAAAGAGACTTAATGGTATATATCAAAGACCATTTAAAAAATAAATTCTCTACTGTTCCTGGTGTTGGTCAAATCATGCTCGGCGGATATACAGATAGAAATTTACGACTCTGGGTAGATGGAAAGAAATTAAGCCAGAGAGAACTAACGATAGACGATATACTTAGCACAATTCAAAAAGAGCATGTAGAAGTTCCAGCCGGATTATTAGAAACAAAAACACAACAGATGAATATCCGCTCTATGGGAGAAGCTCCCTCTGTAACTATGTTCGGCAATCTTCCCATATCATTTCGAGGTGGCACTCCAATCTTTGATTCGAACATCCGAATCAAAGACATCGCATTGTTAGAAGATGGACTTGACGATGTAATGCGTGTTTCCCGCTTCAATGGAAAGCAAGCGGTCGGAATGGGAATCATCAAACAACGCGGAGTAAATGCAGTTAAAGTAGCAGAGGATGTAAAAAAACAAATTGAACTGGTTAAGAAGGATTTGCCGCCTGGATTTGAAATAGGAGTCAATTCTGACTCTACTCGGTTTATCAAAGAGTCTATTGAAGAATTAGAGTTTACTCTTATATTATCCGCAATACTTACAAGTTTAGTTACCTGGTTTTTTCTGGGAAGTCTTTCTTCTACTATCAACATTTTACTTGCCATTCCTACTTCTATTATGGGAAGTTTTATCATTCTAAATGCATTTGGTTTTACGTTAAATACTTTTACACTCTTAGGTTTGTCTTTAGCCATTGGGATTGTAGTTGATGATGCGATTATGGTTTTAGAAAACATTGTCCGTCATAGAGAAATGGGCAAAAGCCTATTAACCGCAGCAATTGATGGAGCTAGAGAAATTACATTTGCTGCAATAGCGGCAACTCTTGCGATAGTCGCGATATTTCTTCCCGTAGCCTTTATGTCAGGCATTATAGGAAAATACTTTTACCAATTTGCAATCACAATTACAGCGGCAGTATTATTATCTCTACTCGAAGCGCTTACTCTAACTCCAATGCGATGCTCTCAATTTTTACAGACTAGAAGTGAAAACCGGTTTATGAAAATGGTAGATGCAGGAATGTCTAAGATGGAAGTATGGTATGAAGCCATTTTAAAATTCTGTCTATCTCACAAGCTAATTGTATTGTCTATATCAGCTATCATCTTTGGTGCATCCATATTTATTATTAAACCAATTAAAAAAGAATTCGTTCCATCACAAGATCAGAGTCAACTCCTCATTCGCCTCCAAACACCAGTGGGTTCTTCCTTTTCTTACACCGATACAATGGCGGCTAAGTGCGAAGAATACCTATTAGCCAATAAAGATATTTTAAGAGTCTATGCAAATATTGGAGGAGGCGGTTCTAATTCAGTGATGTTTTTTATTACTTTAAAAAGTCCACAGGAAAGAACTCTAAATCCAGAGACTAAGAGACGTTACACGCAAAATGAAATTTCTGTTCTTTTTAGAAAAGAACTAGGTAAAATCTCTAAAGAATTGAAAATCGTAGTCCAAGATTTATCTATGCGTGGCTTCTCTAGCTCGCGAGGTTTTCCTGTTGAGTTTTACATCCAGGGAAAGAGTTGGGAGAAGTTAGCCGAAAGCTCGGATGAAATTATCAAGCAAATGAAAGAAAGTGGGAAGTTTGTGGATGTGGACACAAACTACCAGGTCGGACAACCAGAATTGCATATCGTTCCCAATAGAGAAGCAGCGATGCGTTATGGTGTAAGTGTCTCTAGCATTGGAACAGTCATTGGTGCCATGATTGGAGGAGTCAAATCAGGACAATTCACAGAAGGGGGACATCGCTACTACGTTAACTTACGAGTAGCCGCAAGAGAAAGAGAAAAAATTGAAGATATAAAAGACCTTTATGTCCGAAACAACAAAGGCGAACTGGTAAGAGTATCCGATGTTGTAAAAATCGAAGAAACAAAATCTCTCCAGAGTATAACAAGGATGAGCCGCGAAAGAGCCATTACAATATTCGCAAACCCTGCACCCGGAGCAAGTCAGGAAATCGCATTAAAGAAAGCAGAAGAAATTGCGCGTAAAGTTTTACCGGAAGGATACTCGGTTGGATTTAGTGGCTCTGCCAAGACAATGGGAGACTCGTTTAATAGTCTTGGCTATGCACTACTACTTGGTATCGTTATCGCCTACATGATATTAGCCAGTCAATTCAATAGTTATATTCATCCAATAACAGTCTTACTTGCACTCCCGTTTAGCTTTACGGGTGCAGTATTCTCCTTGTGGATAACAGGTAATTCCCTCAATGTATATAGCTTCATCGCGTTAATACTTCTCATGGGGCTTGTGAAGAAAAACTCAATTATCCTCGTAGACTTCACAAACCAACTGCGTGATAGCGGACTTGCCGTAAAAGATGCACTTCTAAAAGCAGGACCTGTGCGGCTAAGACCAATTCTAATGACTTCAATTTCTACAATTGCAGCAGCTATTCCTCCTGCTCTATCAATCGGTCCGGGCGGGGAGACGAGAGTTCCTATGGCAATTGCAATTATTGGCGGGATTGTAGTTTCTACTTTACTTACACTTGTAGTCGTGCCTTGCGCCTACATGGTATTTGCCAGAGGGGAACATTTGAAGACTGCCACAGAGACACAGAGGCGCGGAGAGTAAGAGGAAGTATTTATTAAAACCAAGTTAAAGGAATATTGCGTTACTCCAGTCACCTCGAATTGCTTTATCATGAGAGGTCTATTGACCTCATTACGATTGTTTTAAGAAAGATAGACCTCTCACATCGCTTGGCGGTTGTGTGAGCGAAGCGAAAGGGTGGAAGCAGTTCGAGGTGACCGGCAGACAACACACGAGTCTTGAAAAAAATACTCAAAGACAATACTTTTCCAACTCAGCGGTTAATTCTTGTAAGTCGCTTGAACTGAGAAGTCTTTGGACATCATAAGGAATATTATCCAGAAATTCTCTTGCAGTCATTCTAGAACGATTGGGATTATGCGCTCCTCCGTCCCAATCATAAGCACATTCCACCCAACCATTTACAAGAATCTCAACTTCGATTTTTTCGTATTCTCCCATTCCAACATAGCGTTTCATTTATTTGAGCGCGTCTTCTAAAGATTCGTGAATTACAAATTTATTGTAGATACCGGATAAAACCATTACTTCTTTTACGAATTCACCGGGAGCGGTTAATACGAGCGAGCCGCCTTTATAGGTAGATGTTTCCTGGGCAACATGAAATAGAAGTGCCACTCCGGATGAATCAATGGATTCCAAGTCTTTTAAGTTGAATACAATTTTATGTCTAGCTTCTCGTAATATTGGGTTTAGCTTAGCTCGAATAGACGCCAGTTCAGCAAAACCTAACTTTCCAGTAAAACGAAAGATTGCATGCGGAGGTTTCAAATCTAATTCAATATTCATGGCAGTTTTTAAAAGGAAAGAAAAGCTTAACGGGAAAAAATCAAAAAGTCAAGCAGAAAAATATTTCAAACCCATATAGATTGCCTGATTGAATTGCATTCGTAGGTGACGCATATATGCGTCACCTACGATATGCACACCTACAGGTTAACACTATACTATAATTTTGCTTCGAGGAGTCCTTTAGCTATAACGCGTAACGCCATTACCTCTTCGGCTCCTTCGAATATAGAGAATACACGGGAGTCTACGAAGTAACGAGACACTGCATATTCTTCTGCATAACCCATTCCACCATGAATCTGCATTGCTTCGCGACAAACCCATTCTGAAATTTTAGATGCATAGAACTTGATGAGGGTAGCTTCCATTTGCCCCTTGTGGTCGTCCATGAGACGAGCTACAAAGTTTGTGAATTGTCTGGATGCTTGTATAATCATCGCCATTCTAGCAAGCTTGTATTTGGTAAGGTTGTATTCGTAAATTGGTTTTTTAAATACTTGTCTCTCTGTCGCATAACGTAGCCCTGCTTCGAAAGCGGCTTGCATTACACCATTTGCACGGGCTGCTGTTTGAATACGTCCACCGGCAAAGCCTTCCATTTGTAAATAGAATCCTTTTCCTCTTGCGGCTTCTCCACCAACTAAGTTTTCATCGGGAACAAAGTAGTCTTCAAAGGAAACTTCAAACGAATGCATACCACGATAACCGATAGTTCCAATCGCTTTCCCTTCCATACGACCGCCACCTTCTTGCTTATGATCAAAGCTATGTCCTAGGAAACGAGGCTTCTCAGCGAGTAATATGGATAAACCTTTGTGTTTTAATTCTAAATCTGCTTCTGTGCGGCAAAGAACTAACAACACGTTCGCGTAACCTGCAAAAGTGCACCAAGTTTTGACGCCGTTGATTTTCCATCCGCCTTCTACTTTTGTTCCAGTAACAATCACACCGGCAACGTCAGATCCGTAATTAGGCTCAGTTACAGCAACGGCTGCCATTACTTCTCCACTTGCGAGTTTACCTAACCATTTTTCTTTTTGTGCTTCCGTTCCACCTTTTAGAATTGCTTTGGATACGATTTCAGGTCTTGTAATTAAACTTCCTGCAATCCCTAAACCACCACGCGACAACTCTTCCGTAACCACAAGCATACTGATATTATCCGGCTTGTCTGCTGGTTGAATTCCACCATAAGTTTCAGGAATGCAAAGACCAAAGCAACCCATATCATTGAGTCCATCAATAATATCTTGTGGGATAATATCATCGCTACGATGCACATGCTCTGCGTGCGGCTTAACGACATCTTCCGCAAACTTATGAAATGTCTCGCGGAAGGATTCATGGTCATCACTAAGACCATAAGCACCTGCATGACCAACTTTATTAATTGTATCAATAATCTTTGAGTAATGTTCTATCTTAGTAGAATTTTGAACAAATTCATTTACAGAAGAATTAAAAAGAGCAGTTGTTACTTTTTCATGATTCAAAGTATATTCTGCTGGTTTAGAAATTAATTCAGAGCGGATAAGGGAAACAACTTCTGCTGCAAACACGACTGCCATTTCTTGTTCGAGTTCACCAGTTCCGAAAGAAGAATCCCAAGCATAAGAAATAAAATGCTCTGCAATTTTTTGTTGTGCAGTCATCCAGGAAAGTTGATAGAATACGTATTGGTTTTCATCCATCTTACCAACAGAAATTCCACCCTTAACAGTGCATTGCACAGCTAGTCCTTTGGTAATTTCTTCGAGAAGATTGCCAGATGCGGCAAGTGATTTAAGGGCTGATTCTTTATCTAAAGCGTTTGTTGCAGTAGCCATTGAGATATCCTCGTTGTTTTTAATATATACTTACAATAACTTAGGATTTGGCTTTCTTGTCACTTCGAAATTAGGTTGGTTTAAATTAGGAATATGGCAATATTTGAGTTCACTAGAAACTTGTCATGACAATTTTTAAGCAATAGACCTCACTTACCCATTTTTCTTTCTACCAATATGCATCCAGCTTCTCCCACTTTATCCCACAAATTAAAAGCTTAAAGCAAATCGGATTGATCCTTATTTATAAAGAGATGTTTTGAACTAAACGGGGTAAAATACAACGCCTTCTAAACATCTCTCCTATTTTAGAGATCGCTTAAAAATTTCTAAATGCTACCAAGTTCATTTAGGCTTCGAAGACTTTGGAGACAAAGAGTTGGGCATACGCGTATTACCCTTTTGGAAATTTTCGAAAGAGTTGAACCTAGTATGAGTGAAATAAAATTTTAAACGGAGTAGCCTTTCTGTCGAGTGAAAAATGTATTTACTTTTAAGAATCGAAAATCTAGCGAATCGACTTAAAAAATCATCTGCCGAATCCAAATTTTTACTTGTAAAAATTCATTCTCAAATCTAAGATAAAGGATGATGGAATTTGAGTGGGATATACAAAAAGAAAAAGCAAATATCAGAAAGCACAAAATCTCATTTAAAGAAGCAATATTCGTATTCTCTGATCAGAATGCTTTAACTATTCCAGATGTAAATCATTCTGATTTTGAAGATCGTTGGGTTACGCTTGGATTTATTCCGAAAGGACAGATAATCCTTGTTATTCATACTCACAGAATAAGAAATTTGGAAAAGACAATTAGAATTATTTCAGCAAGAAAAGCAACGAAGAAAGAAATGGCTCAATATAATAAGTCCTTAAAGTAAGGAGGGAAAGTTACAATGAAAAAAGAATATGATTTCAGCAAAGCAGAGAAAGGAAAATTTTATGTTCCGATAGATAAAATAAAAATTGATAAGAAAGTGCAATCGCATTATTTAAAATTAACGCATGGAAAGAAAATAGATTTGCAAACCTTAATTAATCAAGCTTTAAAAAAGCAAATGTCTTTAGAAAAGAAAGTCGTGAAGTAGGGGTTAATATCAATTATTCGGAAATATTTTTGAAACGTAAATACACTCACTTAACAATTATTACCGCAACCTTTTTTCTTTTACATAGATAAGGATAATCTACCTGATTTGATAGGTTCCAATATTTGCTGCGGAAACATTGGTTTAGAGGTTATATTGAGTAGCGAACATTATAAAAGGGGAAATAAAGTAAGCCCAACTTTTGATGAATATAAATTTAAAATACAGTATGGAAGATGCAATAGATTTCAAATGCAAGGAATTTCTTGGGACACAAATAAATTTGCCAAATTTACGTTCGATTGCGAAGAAAAGAAATTTAAAGAAGTGAAATCTTTTTCTTTTCAGTAATCTGAATCTAACTTCTCGCATAATTCTTTTCTTTCTATCTCACAAATTAATTGCTTAAAGCAAAATCGCATTGCACCTTATTCATAAAAAAGTGTTATGTAAATATTTTCTTAAGAATTATTTTTAAGGCTAACGGAGTGTATCCTCATCTCAAAAAGATAATGAGATGAGGATAAAATTTAGAAGATAAACAATTTTCTTACATTCGAAGAAAAGGCTTAACGGGTTTTTCTTTCGTACCAATCATCATTTGGATTAGGAGTATTTCTACCTTCTACTTGAGTCCAGTAGTATGTATTGCCCATCATTTCTTTTACTCTTGTAGATGGAGTATTTGCATAAATGGTAATTTTTCCAGTAGCAGTTCTTGTTCCAGTTCCACTGATAGTGCATTCTTTCGGCATTACACTAGTAGGCGAAACAATTTTAGAATAGAAATACAGATGACGCGCCCAAACATGTTTATTTGTTTGATCGGTTGCATTTAACCAATAAGATGCTGGATTTTGCAATGCTACAATTGACTCAAGAGGTGTATTCTGATCTCCAACCCATACGTCAAAAATTGCAGAGGTTTTATACCAGGTAACAAGAAGACCATTCTTATTAATCATATTATAAATATGACATCTTACAACTTCTGCGTTCCAATCTAATTTTCCATCTTTAGTACCAGGATTACAGCTAGCGTATGTGCTTCCATACACATCACCAAAATAAGACTTTCCATCTTTACTCCAATATGGATCTAATAATTCAAGACGCTTTGGCATTAAGAAAGCTTTCGTTGTGTTAGCCGCTATGTAGTCACTTACTAATTTCGCTAAATTTGTAGCTAGTTGGCTTCCTAAAGAGTGTCCTGCAAATCTGATTTCAGTTCCTTTGTAGTTTGCCATGAGTGCGGTGTATTCGGCGAGAGCAAGAGCCCCTACACTTTTGGTTGGAGTAAATGCAGTTCCATAAGATCCAGTGCTAATTCTATAACGCATTCCTTTTGGTCCACTAGTGCTCCATATTTTTGCTTCTGCATCTTTGACTTCATCTTCGTCTGCCATTTGATTCCAATAAAAAATGGCAACGTTCCAACCGTCCGCTTTCCATTTCGAAACAGTATTCACATTTGCTTTGGTTGTTGGATCTGCGTATAAAAATGTTTCTCTAGAATAACCTTTTACAGAAGTTCCCTTTTGCCATCCATGAAAATAAAATACAGTTGGTTTTGCTGGATCATAAAAAGCTGTGCTCACAGTATTGGGAACACCACTTGCATTGACTGCATCGGTTGGGTTGTTATTTGCATCAAACCAATAAAACCCATAATCATGTGTATCGTTTGCGCTTAATCCTATATTAGCCGCTAACGCCCCAAAAACTGCTACTAATAGAATAGCATATTTCATTTTTTTTCTCATATTTTTTCCTTTGTTTAAAAATTTCTGGATTCCTCTTTTATAAACAAGATTTAATATTTGCTTTGAACATATCGCATTTTGTTTTTTTAAAGAACCTCACGGATTACTTTTATTTAATTCTATTTGAGAAACGTCAATTTTTAATTGCTTATTGAAGTAAAAATTCTTGTGCAACAGTAAAACGATTGATTTCTTTTTTTTCTTCCTCTTCAATTTCTTCTGCTAATTCTTTTCCGAAGTAAGATTCCTTTAGTTTTTTTAATTCAAGACTATATTCATCAGGGTTCAATTCTGTTTTTTCTTGCAATGCTTTCATTTCTTTTAAATAATTATTTCCTTTCGCTTGCATTTGTATTCGATTTTTATCCCATTCTTCTAACTGGTTTACTCTGCTTTCAGGAATTCCTACTGCAAGTCTTAGGCTTCTAAGTTTTTGTGCCCTGGCTTCTTCGGACATGGATTTCAAGCTCTTTTGGACTTCAGGGGATGATAAGAAGTATTCTCCAAATTCAATAAACTCTTCTCCAATGGAATCCTGTTGTCTTTGCATTTTAAGAATTGCAATTTCATTTTGGAGGGAATTTATTTTTTCATCAAAGTTTTTTTTACTCGAAGTATTTGTGATAATTTTTTGTTTTATGTTTAATAAATATCGCTCGCTCGCATATAATTCTTCGGCAGCATCATATCCAAATAACTCATAACGTTTTCTCCAAATCATTTCTTCTCTTTCTGATTTTGTTTTAATTTCACTCGAATTAGTTTCTGTTTCCAATACTAATCTATATTGTATTAGATTTCTATAATATACGTTTATCATTTCTTGTTTTTCGGGAAAGCTTGCCTTTACCAGTTCTTCAAAACAAGTATTGAATAGCGTATTATTAAAATAGTCTGGATTATTTTGATTCACTAATTGTTTACAGAAATTTTCTATTCGCGATGTGACAGAGTGAATTCCCATATGAGTATTAATTGTATTTAATTCTTCTTCTTGAAGCATTGAAATAAAATTTTGAATTTCTGTTTGAGGAAAATGTTCATTATCCGTTTGTATCGCATTATAAAAAGCAGTTAGAGAAACATTTTGACTTGAGTTTTTAGTTTCCGATACTTCTTGAATTTCTTTCTTATGCTTTTTTTTCTTTTTGTCCCTCCTTCCATTGTAACGATAAATACAATACAAATTAAAATCAAAGTTGCAGGCAGAAAAAGAGCTTCCTTTTTATTCATAATTGTTCCACCCTATTTAATTTTTCCAATTCTCTGAATTTTGTATAGAGAAAACATTCACTCTGTAAATGGCTGATCTGACAAAAATAGAAACACCGGTATTCAATACAATTGCTTGCACGACCAAACTCCACGAATGGGGTCTATAATTAATTTTCCAAATATCAGCAAAAGGTAATATTCCCAATTGCACTAAGATTAGCATAGCAGCCAAACCAATGGAACTCGCAGTCAAAGTGTATGCTCCTCTCCATCGCAAAGGATCGGAAGAAGAAATCGCAGTTATAAATGGAAGTGATAGTATCCAGGTAGAATAAGCAGAGCCAGTTACATAAATAATCATCTGACAATTTAAAACATCTAAGCTAGCTGGAATTAACCAGAATAGAGGATACTTACTTTGAAAGAGAGGTTTTTTTTCACTTACAATTATCCATAGCAGGGAAATGAATAAGTGAAAACTCATTAGAATATTCACAACTTCTATCTCCCGGCTAAGAATCAACACTATCACACTAAAGATAATTCTAGCAATATCTGGAGACCGATATTTTTTTCGTTCTTCTTGTTCTAATTCAATTTCATTACCCATACTTTCACCATCCTTTGTATCTTGAATTTAGATTAAAAATGATTTAAGACCACAACAAAAATTTTTCTCAAATTCATTTTATTAGATTCAGAAATTAATCTATGTATCTTTTACACTTAGTCATTTTTTTTAGATTCAATTCCTCTAGCTTGAATTTTTACAAGTTAAAAGCTTAACGCAAAATCAGGTTGCTACTTATTTATAAAACGGTGTTATGAATTAAATGGAGGGAATTTTATATTTATAAAAAAACTCTCGAACTAAAAGAAGGAGTCGTCCGACTCGATTCAATCGGTTACGGCTTAAGTCAAATTACAAATTCAAATCTAACGAATGCAACGAACTGGAAAGGAATTTTCTTTAAAGCTATCGAAGATTAGCCCCAAGTTCCTTGAAAAAATATACGCATAACCAGTATTAGATTCTTCTGATGTCCAATACCAATCCTTTCGCCAACTTTCGGCTAGCTTTGTATTGTAAGCGTCTTCTATTTCCAATCTTGTAGGCAATCGCATTTTAATGGTGGAACATTTTGCCTTCGCATTCATCCAGTTATGCTCACCTTGTGGCTCGCTCCATTTTTTTAAATCCGATTGTGCTTGATTCGGAATGTTCGTTAATATAGCAAAAACAATTAAGGCGAATTTTACTCTCATGGAATTTAGGTTTCTATCAATTAATAAATCAGACTTGCTAAAAATGAGCAAGCGGTTCAAATGAAACCTATTTTGATAATAGGTAAAATATTGTCTTTCCATTAATCTGCATCCAACTTCTCGATAAATCTATTACTTTCTATCCAACAAATTAAAAGTATAAAGCAAAAATGGATTGCGTTTCATTCATAAAGAGATGTTTTGAACTAAACGAGTAAAATTTTCTCATATTCATCATGCCACCTAAAAAAGCAAAAGCATCCTCCTCAGCAGAAGCAGCGTCATCCACCGCTGCAAAGATCGCCGCGCTCTCTGCATTCCACCCTGCCCATGCAACTTCACTCGGCATGCAAGTGTTGGCGGAAGATAAGTTGAAATGGAGAATGCGTCTTCCAAGCACATCGTCAAGTGCGAGTGTGAGCGAGGGCTCCAAAGGCAAAACGAAGAGTAAACGCAAGAAACCCGCATCGAAAGAAGGTGAAATCGTGAGTGCACTCGGTTTCATCTTGACTGAATGGGTGAAGATTCTCGAATCGCGCCGCAGTGGAAGCAGCAGTAGTGCCGCAGCAGATTCCTCCTCCTCTTCTTCAAATTCCCCTTCTCCTGCCTACTTGAGTCGTCTTAGTGCAATCGCATCTGCGTTGTCATCGAATCCTCTCTCCGAGCCAATCTCAGCAGTTGGAGTGCACGACGCTGGCACTGCCATTCCGTCAGATGACCTCGATTCCATCATCGCACGCATTCCCAACCCAGTGAAACCTGATTCCGCTGAGTTCACTCCTGGTGAAGAGGAGGATCACACGCTCACGCCACAGCAGAGACAGGAAGAGCAGAGCGCGATGGACACTATTCGACAGAAATACGAACAGGATGCGGCTAATGGAGTCGTGCATAAGAATTTTCTCACAGCTGATCTCCTTGCTGCTGCTCGATTACCATGATTCGTGCGCATGACTCGATTTAAATAACATTCTTTCGCTTCACGCGCCACATTCTCGTGTGATTCGCTTTCGTCGTTTGTCCTATTCTCATCTTTCTAGTAAATTGCATTCAACTTCTCGATAATTCTCTCCCATTCTAATTCCACAAATTAAAAGCTTAAATACCACTTCTCGCATATAAGTTCCACTATTTTTCTACAAAGGGGTATTCCACATTCTCAGCTCTAGCGAAAGCAGAGTATCAAATTTTAATTCTAAATTTACTTTTGAGAATGAGTACAGCAAAAGTGGATTGCCTTTATTTATAAAGAGGTTTGAGCCAAAAGGAGTAAATATTCTTTGCTTAAAAGTTACACCTATAGCCTTAGCAAAATAGAATTTCTATTCCTATACAAAAATATTCTTCTTAGTAAGTTCTTTTTCTGCAGCTTCAAAAAGTTTTGTGTCTGAGGTTACGAATTGATCCGCATTACTCATTTTAGCCGAAGCAAGCTGAATTCCATCGAGTGAACGCAACCCATACTTCTTTATAACTGTAAGCACCAGTTCCTCCAATGTTAAATCAAATTTTATAAATTCATACTCTACTGAATCCTGTGTAAATTCAGCCAGTGCAATTTCATAAGATTCCTGAGTCAAAATATTCAATTTACTAATCTTTGCAAAGCTGATTGAAATTCAATTCTTGTTATAGGTGATAAAACAACTTCGTCTGAATTCTGAAAGAGTTCAGTAACAGTATCGGAACCACTTTCATCAATATATTTTTTAACAAGGGAAGACGTATCAAAAAAAGATTTCAATTCTCACTCCTCATTTTCACGATAGTCTCCGAAGCAAGGTTTTTTCCTGTCATTTTCACTCTTACAACTTTCCGCTGCCAGGATTTCTTGCGGATTATGATTTCGACTTCGGCTTTTATATCAGGTAAGTCTTTATCTGTAATTGTCACTTTCCCATTATCATAAAGTCCATGTAATACAATCATAGCAAACCTCAATTTTTAAAAAATATCATTCACAACAGTAGAATGAATCCTTATCTGAAAATGTCAATTGTCTTTCTAGTAAATTGCATTCAACTTCTCGATAATTCTCTCCCATTCTAATTCCACAAATTTAAAGCTTAAATACCACTACTCAAAAATAAGTTCCACTATTTTGCACAAAAGGGGTTCCCAATTGCCAAGAACACGGTGCCAGTTGTAGATTAGAAAATACTTTTGGCAATTGGTATAGCAAAATCGGATTGCTCCTTATTTATAAAGAAATGTTTGGAACTAAACGGGGGAAATTTATTTTTCCATTTCACAAACTTTCCCTATGGACAATATCATGACTCTCGATGTAATTCTGATTGAAATAGCCAAGTTGGACTATGTTGACCAGCAGAGCCTCTCTACCTTTCTAATCGATCTAGTGCACACCCAAGAAAAAATGAAATCTGCTATGGCTGCACTTGAAAAAGAAGAGTCTAAAATTTCTTCTCAATGAATTAATTTTCATTGGCTAACACGAGTAACGATCTTTTAATAAATAGATAGTAAATATTTAACCCGCCTGAGAATAATACGGATAATCCTCCCAATAATGCAAAACTTTGTCCAATTTGCCATATTTGTTGGTTATTCACATAATTCATATTATACCCATTTACCAGACTAGAAATCGCAACCAACAGCATTCCCATTAAACTTAGAATAACCCCAATCATTAGAAATATCCTAGAATACAAAGAATATTTGGAAATTGTAAAATACATTCTGAATATAAACAACAAAATTACAACGCTCATTATCCCTAAAAGTTTTATATGTAAATACAATATGCCAAATAGTTTGGATTGAAGGAAAAAAGTGGTAATAGGAAAACTAACGGCGATATCCACACTCGCTTTACAAAGAACTAGAAAGAGAACAAAGAAATGAATTTTACTCTCTATCCCTTTTGAAAAAAAATCTAGAATAACTATTATCTGTAAAACTCCCCACAAAAAAGATGCAGCTAAAATTAATATCTGAAAGATTTTAGGAAAAAGAAAAATACTCGAGCGTAGACAAACCAAAATAAGAATAGGAATGCTCAAATAAAACAAAGCTTTACAATAAGTATTAGGTTTAGTAATTAAAAAATCTTTCGAAGAAGAAAGAAACAATGCAAATCCCATTGTATAAAGCCAGCCTTCGCTGTAGGCGTCTAAAAAAAAGTGAATCAAAATAGTTTTTATCGAATCTCCACCAAAGCCAAAAGCTATGGAAAGAGGAATAAGAAAACTGGGGAGTGTAGAAATAAAAAGCATAGTCACTGCTAATTGAATCATTAAAGTCACTATTTGATTTTCCCTCATTTGCTTTACTGTTCGTAGGAAATAAATTATAAAGCCAAGCCATAAAAATACCATCAATGTAGAGAACACTATGGATAATTTGGAGTATCCACTCATTAGAAAAGAAATCAAAGCAAAAAAGGATAATATTTGTATGCCACAAAAAAGCAATTTCTCAAAAACTTTGGATCTCTTAGTTGTATCTAGTGAGTAATTTAAAATAAATCCAATAAAAGCTGGGGCAGCCCAAGCCCAAAATGCTGTGTGACTATGTGCATGTCTAGTATACTCAAAAGGTGTAGGTAATTTTATTTGGATGGCAAACGATAACCGCATACTTATACCTAGGAAAAGAATTATACAGAACCAAAAGACTGAATTCAAAGCCCAAATCCAAAATTGTTTTTTATCAAAATCTTTCACGTTCACCTCCCCTATCAATAAGTAAGAAAAACTATAAAATTGTAAAAAATCCAGGATACAGCGGATAATATTAATTAACCTATGATTGCATAGCAACGCTAATCTTCAAAAAACATTCTGACAGACTTTGTATTTATCATTGCATGTTTCACGAGTAGTTGTCCATTTTTTATTTTTTGGAAAACTACTGGACGCTCTAAAAATTTCACAATCTCTCTTTCTCTATCTGCAAGTGCTCTCGAAATACTTGGATATAGATTTCTTTTCTCTGCATTATTGGCAACCTTTCTAGCTGCACAATCGGAATGCTCAGTAAAAATCACTAACTTTACACTTTTTTCGACAAGGGCAAGTTCTATCATTTCCATTTCTTTTTCTCGAATCACAGAGCCTGCAGTGCGGATAACGTAATAGAAATCTCTCGAATCGCCAAGTAGTTCTTCTGTGCTAATTCTAGAATCCATACAAAGGATGATTATTACAAGCGGATGATGCTCATAACTCGGTAAAACGTCCTTTACATAAGAAGAAAATTTATTAAACAACTGGATTTCTTTATAAACTTCCTCCGGACTAATCTCTACTGTAACATGGGAAAGATTATAGCTTCTCTGAAATGCTTGCAATAAAATTCCAAAGCTAATCATTGATCCACCAAACAAAAAAAATATCATTTTATAGTAAAAAACAAAAACTAAAAATAATATCAAAATAGGAATTGTAAATTTGTTCCGCAAAATTGTGATTAGCTTTTTCGACTTTGATTCCATAGGTTAATATTTCTCTATAATCGAACTTGAATCTGCTCCAACGCCTTCGATTCGAGAAATAATTTTACCTTCTTTGGAGACAAGGGATATTACAGTAGAGTGATTGAAATCATTTCCTGATGTCTTTTTATAAGAAATTCCTAGCAGAACAGAAATTGTTCGCACCGAATCTTCCTTTCCATGAAGCAAATTCCAATTATCCCCTAGTTCCATTTTCTTAGCGTAGGATTTAAGTGCTTCCGGAGAATCTTTTCAGGGTCAAAACTAACTAAAACCATCTTAGGAGGCTTACCAGTGTTTTGTGCTATTTTTTTTGCGATTAGTTGCATATCAGAAACAATCCTAGGACATACACTCTGGCAAGAAGCATAAAACATACTTACAATCATTGCCTCTCCCTTTTGGTCTTTCCAATGAAACATTTTGTTGTCCTGCGTTGTCCACATATCTTCCAAGTCAAACAGAGAGCCTTCCGCAGCAGCACTTGCGGGTAACGCATGGTGTTTGTGATCGTGATGTCCTTCTTTACACGATATCAGAATCGTGAGTAAAATAAATACGATAGTTCTCATACTATCCTCCAATTTTTTTACCACGGATGAACCAGATGAACACGGATAAGATTGAAATATTAAATTCATCAGTGTTCATCCGTGGTATTCTTATAAATCCTTGGCACAGCGAAATCCCAAATACTTTCCAGTGTACCATCCTTTTAATCCGGCTCTGTAGCCAAATCGCATATAAGCCGCATAATTACTAAAATCATTTGCTTTGAGTGCGCCTGCCCCACAAAACAAAGAAGATTCTAAATCCGAATCAGCACGCGAGTCACCCGTAACCGAAGCAGAATTAAAATCATAAACCCATTCCCAGATGAGTCCATGCAAATCATATATACCTAACGCATTTTTATATCTTCCGATAGAAGGTAAATGGTCTGGTTTTTTTTCACCATACCAGCGCATAATCTCTTTATCCACAGTCTTACTGTTTCCTCCAATCGGAGGGATAAACGCTGCGTATTCCCATTCATATGCATTAGGTAATCTTTTTCCTTGTGACTCACAGTATGCTTTCGCAGAAAACCAAGAGATGTAGGTAACAGGAGAATCTAGTATAAAATTTTCCTTCTTAGTTTTCCAGTCATCTAAGTATCCTTCATCAGCAAAGATCTGAGGAGTATTTTCTTTTTTCCACTTTGGGTTTTTACTAATAAACTCAGAATAATCTTTTTTGGTAACAAGGTATTTATCCAAGTAAAAAGATTTTACCGGAATTGGTTTAGTCGCAGACTCAGCATCTACTTTGATAAATGGCTTGTAAACACCGGCTGGAACTTTTACCAATTCAGAACTTAGTAGAGGAAATGTTATACCACAGATGTACAGATATAAACTGATATATACAAAAATCCTAAATCTTTTATCCGTGTTTATCCGTGTGCATCCGTGGTAATCTTTCATTTTTTGTTCTTCTTCACTTCTTCTGCTGACACTTCCAATCCTTTATTTTCCCATTTGCTATAAACATAGGTTAGGACATTGGCAATATCGTCGTCTGAGAGTTCTAAGGCGGCATAACGTTGTTATACTTCTGACCATTAACAGTGATTTCTCCTGTTAGCCTTTAACAAAATACCGATTGCTCTTTCTTTGTTAGCATTGAGATAATCAAGACTTCGCAAGAGGCGGAAATACATGCTTTTACCTGTCCTTCTTTCGTGGCAAGCGGAACAGTTAGTATTAAATACTTCTTTCTCCGATTTCAATTTTTCCGCTTTTGTTTTTGCTTTCGGCGCTTCTACTGATTCCGTTTTCATTCTCTGAATTGCACTTCCTTCCGGCAAATACACAGTATCCTCTTGCTTGCCTGAATAGATGGTTTTATTCTCTTCGCCTTCTACTTTGAGCATTTCGAGAGAACCTTTATTAAACGTTCTAAAGATAGAATGGTCTACTAAAATGAGTGTTGAAGGAACTTCTACTTTAAAAATCTACAATAGCAGATCCACCTGCAGGCACAAGAGTTGTTTGGCACATTCTTCTGATTAGCCACAGTTCCACCTTCTGTGTAAACACTGTCAAAAATTTCTCCAATGACGTGAAAGGAAGAAAGTAAATTAGGTCCACCATTTCCCACAAACAAACGCACAGTTTCCCCTACTTTTGCTTTGAGTGCTTTATTGTCAGTAAGCGATCCAACCGAACCATTAAACACAACATAATCAGGAGTTTCCGTTAGAGCTTTTTCCATATTAAACCCTGTAGCCTGGAGCTCCATGTTTTCCATTTGTATAAAATTCACTTTGCACAATGTAGTATTCTTTTATCTACTTTAGCAAACCTTCTTTTGGCTCTACAAAATGAGTCCATACATTCCATTTGCAATATGCATTCCCACTGGAGAAGTTGCACAATGGTAAATATAAAGTCCCGCGTTAATCGCTTTAAACGAAAACTTAGAAGATCTTCCCGGAACAGTTAGAGAAGCTCCTGCTCCACCGCCTTGACCGGTTACTGCGTGTAAGTCGATGTTGTGAGGCATTTTGCTACTTGGGTGATTGTGTAAATTAAACTCTACATCATCCCCTTCTCTAATCCGAATAAAAGGACCAGGCACTGTTCCACCAAATGTCCAAAAAGTGTATTCTACTCCATCAGCCAATCGACCGACCACTTCTTTTGTTTCCAGATTGATGACTACTTTGGCTGGATTTTTTCGAGTGATTGGGGGAGGAACTTCAAGGGGCATACGTAAGCTTAGCCTCTTCCATAACAGGTTCTTTGTTACAGGCAGAAAACCAAACTATTGAAAATATCAATACAATGATAATATGCCCAAATTTTCAGTGCAATAGGTTTCATTCATAATTCTCCATTAATAAAACACCTAGCATCTTTCAAATATAATGGAATTGATTTAGATCAAAAGGATATATTTTTTTATCGACTCAAACCTTTATGATAACCTTCTTTATAGAGCTTTAGAGAACAGTTTATAAAAAATTCAAATTTCAATTAATGAATCCCCAGAATATGACCTAGCTTATTTTTTTTAGTTAGCAGATACTGGTGATTTTCCTCAACGGACTCAATTTCAAGAGGCACGCGTCCTGTTATTTCTAATCCATATCCTTCGAGACCAACTAGCTTACGTGGGTTATTTGTCATTATCCGCATTTTCTCGACACCTATATCTCTTAAAATCTGAGCACCAATTCCATAATCACGTAAGTCAGGCGCAAAACCTAACTTCTCGTTAGCCTCAACAGTATCAAGTCCAGTATCTTGAATCTGCATAAGCTTTTAATTTATTTATCTTTCTAGTAATTTGCATCCAACTTCTCCCATAATTCTATCTCCTTCTATCCCACAAAACTAAAAGGCTTAAAGCAAAATCGGACTTTCGTTTCTTTCATAATAAGGTGTTATGAACTAAACGGGGTAAAATTTTTTAGAATGCAAAATTCTAGGAAACAAAACATTATTTTCTAGATGAATATGTGTTTGGAGATCAGCTATATATTCTGCTAAAGTAGAATAACATATTTTCCAAGTTGTGCAGGCATAAGTTGGCGGAGTAAAGTAATTTGTTAGCGCTGTTAATTCTTTAATAAGAATTCCAACTTCTTCGTGCTCTAATTCCATTGCTTGAATTGGGGAACTTATCTGATCTTTGGGAAAATTGGAAGGAGTTCCATTAGCGATAGAGACCATGGCGGGAAAAGTATATTTTCTTCTTTCATTAGATGAGGCATTAATTCATCTGTCAGAGCTTTGATTAACGCATATAGCTTATTAACCTCTGGATGTCTATCGCCATGGGCAAATACCATTTTGCTGCTATAGCGCAAAAGCAATTCTCCTTTTTCGCGTGTGTATACATGGTGAGTAGATACAATGTAATCAATTAGTTCTACCATCGTCAGATTTTCTGCAAGAGTATCGGGTTCACCTTTTGTAGATAAGCTTTCTAATTCGGAAATCACCAAACTACTATCGACGGCAGCATTTTGACAGGCATCTTTTAGAGTTTGTTTTCCACCGCAGCAAAAATCAATTCCATGCTTGCTAAATAAATGCGCTGTTCTATAATCCTCTGTAACAAATTCTCCCACTTTCTTTTCTTCTAGTATCATTTTCCCTCACTCTCAAAATTCTTTAGAAAGTTTCTCACTAGAAAGGAAATATGTAATTGATATATATCAACCTGTTAAATAGAACTAGAGAATTTTATGAATAAAGAAAAACCAAATATTAAAATAAAGATAATTGCTTTCCAAATAAAATGGGCATTTCTCAAATCCATAAAAAAGTAGGAAATTAAAATGAATTTTAAAAGCTAATTCCAATGATAAAATCTTTTGATTGCTCAAAAGAATTTCCAGACAGAAAAAAACTTAGATAAATGGAGAGTAACAATAAACCAAATACGATAAACGGAGTTTTTTTTATTTTCAAACTAATCACCTAATTAAATAAAGGACTGGAAATAATACAAGCAGATCAAGTCACACATATGCCAGAAGGATGCTCCTGCTTCTAAATTTTCTAGTGAAATTGTTTCTTCGGTATAGAAAAATAAAAGATAAAATTGCAGTGCCCGCAATCACATGAACAAAATGAAATCCAGTGAGCAACCAATAAAAGGAAAAAAATCACCGGGTGAATGGTTTGTCCTATGTTTAATTTTTCATTGTATTCGAATCCTTTAAAAAGAAAACAAAGTCCAAATAGAATAGCGGCTACTAATGAGTAACCTAATGCACTTGTTTGATTGTCTTTATGAAAATTAACGGCTAACGCCATAAAAAATCCACTGGTAATAAGAAAAATTGTATTCCATAAGCCATAATCCAAATGTAAACTGGATTGCATTTTGTAAAACTCTTCCAATGCTTTTCTTTTCTCATGTAATAGCGCTCTATCCCCATAAAAAAAAGTAGCAATCTCTACTAAAATAATGATCCAAATCAAAATACCGCCGGGCGGATAGAAGATGGATTTTTCTTTTTCAATATCACTCATAAAGTTCCTCAATTTTGAATAATTAAACTTTTCTCTGATTGGTTAGCATTTCTTTTACAAGTGGCGCATAACCGCCCTTATCCGATTTTAGTATATGCGATCTTAACCAAACAAAAAGAAACTCAAGTGTTTTCTTTCCTACATTTGATGTGCCTGTCTTTAGTTCTTCTTCTACACTTTCAATTCTATCAATGAACTTTTTATGCTCTTTTATGATTTGAAAAATCAGTGTAGGATGCCATTAGCATGAGTTCTTCTTCCATCGTAAAATGGTATACGTATAGATTTTTAGATTATTGATAACTCTTTTAATGCTTCTCTTTCAATATTAAATTTCTTTCTAGTAAATTGCATTCCACTTATCCCATAATTCTCTCCCATTCTAATTCCACAAATTAAAGCTTAAATACCACTACTCAAAAATAAGTCCACTATTTTACACAAAAGGGGTATTCCCAATTGCCAAGAACACGGTGCGCCAGTTGTAGATTAGAAAATACTTTTGGCAATTGGTATAGCAAAATCGGATTGCTCCTTATTCATCAGAAGAGTCGCGGTTATGTAATATATACCTCTGGTATGGAGGAAAAACCTGACTTTAAAACATGTCAATCTCTTTTGAACATAACCAATAAAGTCATGCAAATCTACGATAGCCCCAACGGGGCGAAATATCCTCCGCATGGGTGTCCTCTCAGCCCATGTAAAAATCTATGTAAAGATTCATAGAAAAATTCCTACATGATTTCAGAAAAGCAAATTCATTTCAAAGAAAATAACTACCAGTATCACATCCGATAAGCTGTCCTTTACTCACATCCGGTCTAGCTACGCTTATACAGCCGGTCTAGCACCGGTCAAAGGGACACTTTAGAGCGGACGTATACCGGTTCGATAAGCGGAGCTAGACCGAAGATGAGTTATAGTCAACGTATACAAAGGATATAGAGTTCATTTTATCTGTGATTAATAAATAAAAAAGCCCTTCTCCTTTGCGGTTTAGTTCCGCAAAGGAGAAGGGCTTACATGTATTAGCCTGTCAACCCCTACAAAGTTGGGGATAGGTCGTCAAGAAGGATAATGTATTACTTAGTCAAAAGTCCACCATGTGTTACAAAGAATTCCACAAACACTAAGCTGATAATAGCCATGAGTTTGATTAGAATGTTGATAGCAGGACCGGATGTGTCTTTGAACGGATCACCAACAGTATCCCCTACTACAGCAGCTTTGTGTAAATCAGTTCCTTTTTTGCCAGCAGCTTCTATGTATTTCTTAGCATTGTCCCAAGCACCGCCTGAGTTTGCACTTGAAATTGCAAGAACCACTCCAGAGACTAACGCACCAGCAAGCATACCTGCCAAGCACTTAATACCGAATAGCCAACCAACTAAGAGTGGAGAAAGAATTACAAGGAGTCCCGGAGCTATCATCTCGCGAAGAGCAGCAGTTGTAGAAATGTCTACGCATTTTTTGTAATCAGGTTTACCAGTTCCTTCCATAAGACCAGGAATTTCTTTGAACTGACGACGAACTTCTTCTACCATGTCTTTTGCTGCATCCCCAACAGATTTCATAGTGAAAGCAGAGAAGATAAATGGAAGCATTGCACCAAATAATAATCCACCGAATACGAGTGGATCTAGTAGTTCGATATTTCCAATTGTAGAATCTTGTAGACGAGAACGAGTGATAAAAGCAACAAATAAAGCAAGTGAGGTTAATGCAGCGGAACCGATAGCAAAACCTTTTCCAACAGCAGCAGTAGTGTTACCTGCAGCGTCTAACGTATCTGTTCTATCTCTTACTTCTTTTCCAAGACCAGCCATTTCAGCAATACCACCTGCGTTGTCGGATACTGGTCCGTATGCGTCAATGGTAAGACCGATTGCGATAGTAGAAATCATACCGAGAGCGGCGATTGCGATTCCATACATACCAGCCATTGTGCTTGAACCAACGATTGTGATTACAAGTAATACAACTGGCAATACAGAACTTTTATAACCAAGAGCTAAACCGTAAATGATGTTAGTTGCAGCGCCTGTGTTACAAGCATCAGCTACTTCTCTTACTGGTTTGTAAGAATGAGAAGTATAAAACTCAGTAATCATACCAATTAGCATTCCAGAAAAAAGTCCGAGGATTAGGGAATAATAAACATTCATTTTAGTGATTGTCTTACCAGCTAATTCAAAATCTACCATGAATCTATCTGTTACAAAATACATAACAGCAGCTACGATGATAGTAGAAATCCAAAGTTGTTTTTTAAGAGTTCCTTCTACACTTCCGCCTTCTTTTACTCGCGCAAAAAAAGTTGTGAGTAAACAAGCAGGAATTCCAAATGCAGAAATTAAAACAGGATATAAAAGTGCATTTGTATTTCCACTAAGAGCAGTTGCAGTTGCACCAATTACGAGAGCAGCACAAGTTGCTTCAGCAGCAGAACCAAAAAGGTCAGCACCCATACCAGCGATATCGCCGACGTTATCACCAACGTTATCCGCAATAGTAGCAGGGTTACGGGGATCATCTTCTGGAATTCCTTTTTCTACTTTACCAACTAAGTCAGCACCAACGTCAGCGGCTTTAGTGTATATACCACCACCAACACGGGCAAACAAAGCAACAGAAGATCCACCAAGACCAAATCCAGCGAGAGCTTCCATCAAAATATGTTTTTCCATTCCAGGATATGCGCCTGTGAAGATTAAAAAGAGTGCAATGAGTCCGAGGATTGCCATACCGATGAGACCAAATCCCATTACAGCACCAGAATCGAAGGCAACTCTAAATGCTTTAGAGATGGATTCTTTCGCAGCTTGTGCAGTGCGAACGTTACCCATGGTTGCGATTCTCATTCCGATAAATCCAGACACACAAGAAATGATTGCTCCTGAAATGAAAGCAATCGCTGTGAAAAGTCCTTCATTGAAATCTGGAGTCTTTGGATTGTCTAAGAGAAAAAATATAACGACAGTCATTACAGCAATGAAAATACTAATTACTTTGTATTCTCTCATTAGAAATGCCATTGCCCCTTCTGCGATTGCAGCCGAGATGGTCTTTAACTTTACATCTTCCGGGGTGTCCTTCCCATTTACTCCGCCAACTTTGATCGTAATCACTTTACTAGTGAAAACGGCTGCAGTTAAAAGCGAGAGTATAGACATGGCTATGATGATTATTACAGATAGTTCCATTCAAACCTCTACTTGATTGATTGATTTTAAAATTGAATTTTGTGACTATCCGATTAGAATTTTCTAAAAAGGTATAGGTCAAGAGAAAAAAAAAGACTTAAAGATTAAAAATTAGTAGGAATTCCTCTTTACCTCATTTGTCTCTTCTGAAATAGAATAATTCCAATTCCACTATAAATGAGTGTGAGTATAATTAGGGCAATTATTTCAAACCCAATCTCATTTAAGTTAGCGCCAAAATTAAAAACCTTATTCATTGCATTCACAGCGTGCGTCGGTGGCAAAAAATCATTCCACGAAACAGGGAAATCTCCAATTCTAAATAATTCATTTTTCGGAAACGGATACATGGAACCGGAGAACCACATCAAAATAAAAAGGGGAATATTTCCAATCGTCAATACATCTTTTCCGTTTCTACAAAAACTAGCAACGATCAAACTTGTTCCTTGAATCGAAAGAATACATAGAACTATCGGAAGAAAAATACTTAGATTGCTTCCCTGAAACTTAAATCCAAATAGAATCGCTGCTCCCATTGTAAATCCAACAGAGACAACTCCAATTAAAAATTGCGCCAGTCCAATACCAATAAAATATTCGAAAGTAGAAATAGGAGCAAGTTGAATTCTTAAAATAGTGCGCTCTTCAATTTCTCTAATAAACGCAATTGTAGAAGTAAATAAAAGCATTATAATAGAAAATACAATTAATCCGGGAACGGACATTTCAAAATCGTTCTTTGTTCCCGAGCTTCCGGAAAATGTTTCGTTGTATTGAATGAATTTTTTTACTTTTGCAATCTTATAAGCGAAGGATTCTAGTTCGAGAATAACAAGCGTTACCCCGACAAGATACATTGGGTTTGTCATGTCTCCTGTCATTTCGGCTTGGATTGTATTTTCCAATTTTCCTGATTTACTTTTTTCTAAGATTTCAGAGAAGTCTTCTGGAAGAACAAAACCAGCATGAATCTTTTTTTCTTTCAGTAAACTTTTTAATACTTCTCTATCCTTTACATCTGTGATTTGAAATACATTGAATTCATTCTTCTTTTGTGTTTTTAAAATTTCAATCCATTCTTTGCTGTAAGATTTTTCCCGAAAGCCTCGGTCTAAATTTACAATTCCAATGCTTAAAGAATTCATCCCGCCGGAAAACATCATCCAGTATAAGAATACAAAAAAAGGAGATGCGATAAGCGTAATAACTAAAGGCCAGAAGTCTCTAAATTGCTCTAAGATATTTTTTTTAAATAAAATCCAGATATTCATTCTCTAAGACTCCTTCCTGTCAGGCTAATAAAAATATCTTCTAGTGTATCTTGCCTGATTTTAAATTCTTTCGGGTGAATTCCTTCTCTTTCCAATCGATTTAAAATTTCTGATAGTTTTTCTTTGATATTTTTTCCAGAAATAAAAATTCTATCTCCGGTTACTTTTACAGTTTGTTCGAGAGTTGCGAGACTCACTTGTAGCTTATTCTCATTAACCGCAGCTTGAATTTCCAGTTCTAGAATTTCTCCCTTTCCATATTTGCTCTTTAGATATTCTGTTTCCCCTTCTGCAATCAAAGTTCCTCTATCTATGATTGCAATCCTATCACAGATACGATCTGCCTCATCCATATTATGCGTTGTAAAAATAACTGTTTTTTTTCTAGCGAGAGATTTTACAAAGTCACGAACTAAAACTCTACTCTGTGGATCAAGCCCTGCTTCTGGCTCATCTAAAATTAGAATTTCCGGGTCATGCATAAGAGCGAGCAAAATATTGAGTCTTCTTTGCATTCCTCCAGATAAGTTAGAAGCAATTTCATTCTTCTTTCCTTCAAGCCCTAATTGTTCAAGAAGGGCAAGGCTTCTAGTCTCGGAAGTTTTTTTATCCAGACCATAAACATTTCCCATAAAAACCAATTGTTCTTTACAAGTAAGAAGTTTCCAGTAGACAAGACTCTGTGGACAAATTCCAACCCGTTGCCTTGTTTTTTTGTCTTCTGTCGCAACTTCTTTTCCATGAAAAAAGATTTTGCCCTTATCCGCTCTGAGACTTCCAGCTATCATAGATATGAGCGTGCTTTTTCCTGCTCCATTCGGACCGAGTAATCCGAATAATTCGCCAGAATAAATTTCTAAGTTTATGCTTTGAACAGCTTTTAAATCACCAAAGCTTTTGTTTAGATTTTCAATCTTTAAAACTACAGTCTTCGATTGATTCATTTTCTAACTCTACTCGTCTAATTCAGCCAACTGCTGTTCGAGCCTACACTTCGGATAACTACCGGGTCTGAGGCTAGTGCCTATATACCCTATCGCTTCTTGTGCCGTGATTACATTTATATTCCAACCAGAAACATAGTGAAGACAAGTATGATGACTATTCTTGCAAAGTATTTGAACTGCTTTTGGCTTTGGATAAGCCCAGGCAGAGGGAGGATGCATGCAAAGATTTTCTAATCTAGCAATTTTACGCATTCTCTTGATTATCTTTTCATATTGACGAAAACAATCTATCATCGGATCTGCTAACTCTGCGTCGAAGTTCTTTTTCTCAACATTATACGCAAACATGGTAATCAATCTTTGCACAATATCGTCTGAATCAGTCAACTTCTTATTAGCCTCCGAAATGAATCTAGTAATTTTAAGAGCCTCAGTTAAAATTTTAACTGTTTCCTCGTAGTGTTCATTCTCTGAAGGAATAACATTTTTTTCTTTTTCATTAGAAGAATGCCCGAGCATTGGATTTTGTTTGAGTAGTTCGAAGTCAACAGGCTCCGGCATGTCAACCACATAGACTCCTCTGATCACATGATCTTGAATAGCTGTAATGATTTCTTCCGACATACCAAGATTACCCGCTATTTGAACATTGAGCTTTGTAAGTTCAATCATCAGCATATCATCTAAGTTTGAATTCTTCCAATAATTTGTTCTAAACAAAATCAAGTCTGCACAAAGTCCTGTGAGAAATGCATTACGGTGAATTAGTTTGATTGCATAGCTTTTCTGAATCACTGTGCCCAGGCAGATTAATCCCATTCGCACAATATGATGAAAAAAATCATTGTCTTCGATCATAATTTCATAGAGAGCCAGAACTAGCAAATCAGTATAAAACGCATTGTTAATCAAGCTTTCTACATTTTGCATTCCGGAAGGATTTTTCGCAAACAGGATAGAAATAAAACTTTTTTCCGTTTCATTTACTATCGGAATAATGGAATTAGCCAGTGCTTTTCTGATTTTGGCAGTAAGTTCTGGAGTGGTTTTAATTTTGAAAGAAGGTGTGTATTGATCAGCAATGGATTCTAATTTTTTAATACTGGACTCACGAACATAAACTAAGTCCTTGATTAGAATATTTCCTTTCTTGTCCGTTAATGCCTCTCTCAGTTGCACTATTCCTAATAATTCTAAATCAGTGATAAACTTTGAAAATTCCTTTAATGCATTGAACTCAATACCTTCTGAACTGATTATCATAACTCTTCTTTTTTCCCTTTGCTTTCTTGTGAGACCGTGTAAAAACAGTGCAACATAATGGTTTTAAATGTCCTTACGCAAGTCCAAGCCTAACCTAAAAATATTCTATATATTATGATAGCTTATATCAATTAAATAATGCAAGATAAAAATTTATTACTTCGTGCGTTAGGCTATTCTTGTTGACGAATACTTGTAGATAAAGTATTAAACCATATTGTGAAAATTGGAATCATTGGAAGCGGAATCACGGGTGCAGTTCTAGGAAATCTATTACCGGAAGCAATTGTATACGAGCGAGCTACTCATGTAGGCGGAAGAACGACGACAAGATTTCTAAAGGATACCGAACGATTTGATATTGGAGCAACTGTTTTCAAAGAAAAAATCGGATACATTGAAAAGGGAATACAAAAGGAATTTGATTTTCTAGATTTCTTAAGAACCCGCGTTCCTGATTTAAAAGTAGAACCTCACAAAACGCATCCCGGTTCCTTCCATCCTATTAGTTGTATGCAAGACTTATCAGCTAGCCTACTTTCCAAAAACACAGTAGAGCTTTTGCATCATGCAGAGTCCATTACTAAGAGCCCAGACCAGAGCCAATGGATATTAAAATTTAATAGCGGCAAAACAGAATTATTCGATAAGATAATCCTAACCGCCCCAGTGCCACAAATAATTTCTCTTCTAAAAAATTCAGGTCATATGACTCACTGGGATGAGGCAATTCGATTTAGAGGCGAATACCGATCATCCTTAGTTCTTACTGGAATCTGGCGCAATCTACCTTCTGAGGTTATACAAAAAGTTAAAGCACAAAAAAATTTTACATTCTTATTTAAAGATGAAGATGCAGAGTATATTTCCATCGAAAGTGAAAAGTATAGAAAAAATGATTCAGATCATTCTCTTATTATTACGATTCAATTTTCCTCTGCCTTTAGCTCTAAAAATTTAGAGAGATGGTGTGATGCAGAAAAAAAACCAATGTATTATATTCTTAACAGCAACCAATATTTCTTCAACCGAGTATTTCACGTATTGGACATTCCAGAAATGATAAGTAAAAATCCAGATCAAATAGATACGCATAAATGGCGTTATTCGCAAGCTGATTTTTCTTTATTTAAAGACACCGATATAAATCTAGATCATCCCAAACTTTTAGAATACATAGCACTGAGTAAAAAACACAATCTCTGGATGACGGGAGATTGGATATGGGGCTCTCGCATCGTCCGCTGTGCATTAGGCGCTACAGTTATCGCAAAAGAAATATTAAAAGACAATCACTAGCATTAACCTTCTGAGTTTTATTTAATACTTTACTTTTGCGAGCAAGCCAATTAGCTTTTGGCTTGCCTTCTCTACTTCGCTTAATTTGGAGCGCGCAGTAGAAATATCCCCTCGATCAATATCTCCAAAGATTGGCAAAGCTGAACTATGAACTAGTTTATGAACTGAGTCTATTTCATTCCATTCTTTCTCATGTCCAATCGGAGATGCTGTAGAATGATAGAAGATTCCAAAATTACAACGGTTATGATTTAGCTCTAAATCTCTGCTTCCATTTTGAAATGTATTTTCTAATTTCTTTACCCACTCCAAATGAGCATTACGCGCGTTATCCAATTCTTGATTAAATTCAGTGTGCTCGAAAAGCGAAATGGTGGATAGATTATTTACACTGATCGTCGTATCATTTATGATTTCTTCCATATTGTCTTGGATTTGGTGAATTTCTTCTACCATTGAAATTTCCAAATCGCATATTTGATTGAACTTTCCATAAACCGTTTGTGCATTTTCGTGAATCATCCGAGCTGTTGCAGCCAATTCTTCTATTCCTGCTCCTAGAACATTAGTCTTAGTAGAAATCAATTCTGAATTTGTATTAATGCCACCTATACTTTTAAAAATCTCTGAGAGTTTATCAATTGTTTCCTGATTTCTGGAATACACATAATTAATCTTATCCGCAATTTTGCTGGACTCTTTTGAATTATTTTCAATTTCTTCTATAATTATCTTAAGATTAATATCAATTTCGCCAATCGTTCGATTGCTTTCTTCTGCTAATTTTCCGACTTCAGAGGCTACTACAGAAAAGCCTTTACCATATTCTCCCGCTCTTGCTGCTTCAATAGAAGCATTTAGTGCAAGCAGATTGGTTCTTTTAGATATGCCATTGATCGTTTCCGTAACTTTGTTGATTATTAGAGCTTTTTCTGAAAGCTCTTGACTCTTCCGTGAAAAAAAATCAAATCTTTCTTTGATTTCATTGATGATTCCAGAAACATCTATTATCTCTTGCCTACTATCGACGGCTCGATTGCTTAAAGAAGTAGAAATTGAATTTAAGCTTTCTACAATATCAGAGAGATTCTGGCTTACATCAGTAATATGTTTCAGAGCTTTAGATTGTTCCTCGGTTGCTAAGGATATACTTTCGATATCCGATTTACTTTTCGTCAATTGACTTTCGATATGGTGTATATTGGTTGTAAACTGTTTTAGTTTTCTTCCAATGCGGCTAATGCTGACAATATTCATTCTAAAGCTAGAGAATATTTTCATCAGACTAACTTTTAGGGAATCTGTAAAATGATTAAAAGAATTGGCAAGTGTAGCAATTTCGTCTTTTGTTTGCGTTGGAATTTTATAAGTCAAATCTCCTTTTGCCTTAGACAATTCAGTTACAACATGCGTTATATGTAAGATAGGTTTAAGTAATCCAAAGTGATCAATAAAAGAAGAAAAAATAAAAATAGCCAATCCAAATATAAGAAAGAAAATTTGAATCCCCTCTAAGTATTCAACTTTTCTTTCAGCATTCTTTTGAAATAAAACAACTGCTTTATCCATTTCAATAAGTAAATTAGAGTTAATATCTATTATGCGTTCTAATTTAGAATTGTCCTTAGTTTGAAGATAACTGTCAGACTTTTCTTTAAACTCAGTCCAAATGTCGATAACCTTTCTTAATTGTGCGACAACCTCTTCTTCATCGGCTACTGGCAATATATCGATCTTCTCCCATTTTAAGTCTAATGGGACTTTACCTCCATTGGCAAGTGCGTGTAGAGTTGTTTCAAAAACTTTTCTTGTATTGGCTAATGATTCATTAAACTTTTTATCATTTGTTTTTTCAAATAGCAATAGTTCTTTGAACATTTTTTGGGATAACATTCGCTCTCTACCAGCTAAGTTTACAATAAGCGCATCCCTCTTTTGTAAAGATACGATGTAGACTGTTGAAATAAAAATACTTAGAATGATAAATAGAAAGAGTAAGAGTGGAATTACTAACTTATAAAAATTTTTGTTCTCATGATATTTTCAAAAACCTCATTATTTCTAATTAGCTCACCTTTCACAAGACGAGTCTATAAAACTTTCATTCCAATCAGAGTAATGTCATCCGAGGACAATTCCTTGCCTCGAAATTCTAAACCGGAACGAATCACTTCATCAAGAATATCGGATACGGGAAGATTTTTATTTTTCAATAACTCACTGTCCAATGCATCTTCATCCCATGTATTGAATTCCGAATCTGTAATTTCAATAAGACCATCAGTAAGAAAAAACAATAAGTCCTCAGATTGCAAATTATATATTTCTTCTTCATATTTTATACTTTCCAGAATTCCCAAAGGCTTTCCTTTCTTGCCAAGATGTTGTATTTGTCCATTTCGGATTAATCTTGCCGGAGGATGTCCTGCATAGGCAATTTTTAAAGTCTTACGATTAGAGGAAATGACGGAATAGGAAGCAGTAATAAATTGTGCTGCTATATTATTAAAAAGTTTTTCATTGCAATAAGATAAAAATTCTGCTGGCTCCATTGAGGTTGCCTTGTTTGAAAAAATAAGTTTTAACATAGCACCAATCATTGCTGCGGAAACTCCATGACCGGAGACATCTGCAATGAAGATTCCAACTCGATCATCTGGATATATCGCATAATCATAATAATCCCCTCCGACTTCAACCATTGGAATGTATTTGCTAGAAAAAGAAAGACCATGAACACTTGGATCATTTCTGGGCAATAGATTTTGTTGAACACTTCTTGCTAATTCTAAATCTTTTAGAATTAGCTTTTCTTTTGATTTTAGATTGAGAAGATTTCTTACTGTAACCACAAGTTCTGAATCATCGAAAGGTTTTGAAAGATACCCATCAGCGCCAGCTCTTACAACTTCTTTTCTAGTTTCTTCTTCCGCTTTAGCTGTGAGAAGCAAAATGGGAGTTGTTTTAAACAGTATATTTTCTCTAAGTTTTTTAATCATATCAATACCAGAAAGTCTGGGCATCATAAGATCTGTAATGATTAAGTCGGGATTATAATTTTCGGCTTTTTGTTTTCCATCCAATCCATCGAAAGCAGTAATAATCATATATCCTTCGCTTCCGAGAAGCTTTTCAATATATCTTCTTAAATCAGAATTATCATCTACGATTAAAATTTTTTCATTTGATTTTGGATTTTCATAATTCAATTCTTCTTTTTTAGATTTTTTCTGACTAGAGAATTCGAGAATATCTTGCCTTAGGGAAAAGTCCAAAGGGTTAGAATCAATGTGCTCTTCTGAAACAAGAAGAGTAAACCAGAATGAAGATCCCTCGCCGGCAACACTTGAATAGCCTACGGAACCATTCATTAACTCAACTAATTGTTTTACAAGAGAAAGTCCAAGTCCTGTTCCTTCTTGATCTTTAGAAAGAGAAATTTCACTATATCCGAAACGACTAAATAAAAATTTTTGCTTCTCATAAGGAATTCCAACTCCATTGTCTTTAACCAAAACTTGAATTTGATTTTTGTCGTTACTAAATTCCGAAGTGATAATTTCAATCTTTCCTTTTGCAGGAGTAAACTTATATGCATTAGAAATATAATTGTCGATACACTTCTCTAGCTTATCGAGATCGGCTAATACATATAATGCGTCAGAATGTGGAGTAAATGTAATTGATATTTCTTTTGATTTAAGATAAGGAGAAAACGATTCCGTAATCATTTTCAAAAAAAGATATAAGTTTATAGGTTTGATATCCGCTTTCATTTGTCCCGATGTAATTTTTTGAAGATCGAGAAGTTGATTTACAAGTTGAAGAAGTCTATTGGAATTTCTCCCAATCATTTCAATCTCTTCCTTGTCTAGTGGACTTTGGTTTCTAATGGCAGCTTGGATAGGACCTTTAATTAAAGTAAGAGGAGTTCTTAATTCATGAGAGATATTTTGAAAGAATGCGGTTTTTTGTTCATATGCAGTTTGAATAGAAATATTTGCATCCGCCAATTCTTTCGTCTTTAATGCCACTTCTTCTTTTAGATTATTTGAAAGATGCTCCGCTGTATGATAAGCTTCCGTAAATAAACCAGCAATTGCTCCCGCTTGAACAAATATTACCCCAAGAAAACCAAAAGGCATTAACCTCATTCCGACAGGAATAAACCCATTCAACATTAGTATATCGTATAAAACACAAAGGAAGGCAAGGCTGTAGGCAAAAATAATTGCCCTAGAGAGTCGCCTCTTTCTAATTCGTGCCAGTATCGCTATTGCAATCACAGTCAGCAGTGCAACAAAAACAAAGAACTGCATATAGGGCACAAAATAGGAACTTGCCACAGATGGAAGAATCGCAAAAGGAATGGAAATAAAAAAACCAATAGAATAAATCGTAAAGCTAAGTTTATAAGAAATTTCTTGCGGAAAAAGATTTTTCATGAATGCAAGATTTGCCATGATTAGAAGTGGAATCGAAATAAATTCAAGTCGGTATTGCAAATCAAATATATTTTGATTCACTAGTCTTTGAAAGAATTTCTCAGATGTAAAAATCAATACACAAGTTCCAATACAAAGAAAGGAAAAAAATAAACTTGCTTTGTCGTTTCGTCTTAAAACCCATAAAAGAAAATGATAAAGGAAAAAAGCAAGATTAATAGAAACTAGAACATATAAAATCGCTTCCTCTTTCATTAAATGTTTAAATTGAAATGTATCACGAACAAGGGTCACCGGTTGTCTAAGCCCGCCAAGTCTATGATTGAAGTTTGCGATATGAAAAACTATTTCGTCCGAATTACAATCGGTAAGATTAACAGAAAAATAATCATTATAGGGAATTGTATCTTCTCTACTCGTCCCCGGTGTCCCCTGTGTAAGGAGTAATTTTTTTCCGCAGTATAACCGAAATGCATTCGCTACCCAACTAGAACTGATTGCAAATCTAGAATTTTGCGGATAGATGATTTTTAATCTGAAAGTTCCGTAAGCCTCTCCTACATTTTCTCTATGTGGAAATTTCTCCTTTAAGTAAGACCCCCAATGGCTAGGAACTGTAATTAAAATTTTTTCTGAACTATTTTCTGGTTTTTCAAACTCTTCTCCTAAAATATATCTATCTGGATAAAACTCCCATTCCCCATCCAATTTAACCGAATAAATTGACATGTCATTCCACGAACTCAGATCAATTTTTCCATCTATTGCCTTAGGATAATTATAATTAGATACACCGCAAGAGATCAAAAGAAAGAAACAAATCAGAATTGCATAGTTAACATAACTCTTCATTTTACAAAAGTCTATTGCGGCTAATCAGCATTCAACTCTTAGGCTTATCAGTAAAGGCAGAGCGATTTTTTTCAGGAGAAGTTTCAGGTTGTTCATTTCTCCATTTTCTATGTGCTTGCATGATTTCCAAAACTTCCTGCGGGTCATCGGTTATTTTAATTAGATTCATATCGTCTTTCGAGATTGTTTCATATTCTACTAAAGTAGATTTGATCCAATCCATAAGACCACCCCAAAAATGCTTTCCAAACAACACCAGAGGCAAAGGGTAAATCTTATTGGTTTGCATTAAAGTCAGCGCTTCAAAGAATTCGTCTAAGGTTCCAAATCCTCCGGGCATACAAACATAACCCATTGAATAGCGAACAAACATTACTTTGCGAACAAAAAAATATCTAAAGTCCAAAGAAATATCTTGGTAAGGATTCGGTCTCTGTTCCATCGGCAATTCAATGTTTAACCCAATGGAAAGTTGGTCTTGTTGATAAGCACCTCTATTGGCAGCTTCCATTACACCCGGTCCGCCGCCTGTAATAATGGCAAAACCATTTTGACTGAGTAGAGTAGAAAGCTCAATAGTTTTTATATAATAAGGATCATCTGGTTTTAGTCTTGCTGATCCAAAAATGGAAATGGCATCGGTAACTTCTGAAAGTTTTTCAAAACCTTCCGTAAACTCACTGATAATCCTAAAAATTCGCCAAGACTGATCACCTTTTAAATCTTCAATAATACTGCTCGGATGATTTTTGTTACGCCATGTCATTTGCTATCTCCAATTCTTTAAGTTTTTTTATCAATGTGTCACTTGTTTTGTAATGCTACAATAATTTATTTAATGATGGTGATGACTTTCTACTCTCATCCAATCAGGAACAGGTAGCCGGTGGTAAATATAAATTGGCAAAAGAATTTCATTAAGAGTAATCATTTCTGAATTGATTTTACCTTTATCCGCTACTTCTTTAATCGCATCAGCGGCTTTTAGGGAGAATATATTCGACAATCCCCAAGCGCAAAGAGTCACTATATCACGGTCTTTTTCTTTGTAGAGATATTTGATTAGTATTTCTTCTGATTTATCATAAGGGTAATGTCCGAGAATCTCAGCAAAAGAAACTCTTGCATCTTCTTGAAAACGAAACATCTCTTCTGCATGGGAAAAAATTTCTTCGCTTTGCAGAAAGGAAAGTGCATCGATTGTCTTTTGATATACGCTTAGCTCTGGTTCAGCAATTCGTGCAATCTCAACAAGTGGAATAATAGTATTAGCCGACTTCCAGATGCCTGCCATCTCTATAGAAAAATCTTGTAGAATATAATTATCTGTATCCATTAATTCTTTTAGAGAAGATTCAACAATGGAAGAATAAGAATCTTTTTTAGTAATCAGAAGATGTTTAAAATCCATAATTTGCTCTTGCAGCTCTTCAAAAACTTCCTGATCTACATTTTGCTCTTCTTTAGCAACTTCTTCTGTCAACTTACGGGTAACAGAGATTAACTCTTCTCCTAATTCTTCTGAGTTTCCATTTCTATTTTCTTCGATCCACTCAATGTATTGCAATACATTGATACCAACTTCATCGTCTCCAAAAAGAGATTTGTTTTCTTTAAGTTCATTAAAATCAAGCTTCAATGCTAGACTGATAACTGAAAATATTCCTGCAAAATATAGCTTTGGTTCATCTGAGTGTTTCTGAACTTCCCGTAAAATATCGAGAAGTAGCGGTATATCGCTAGTAGTCGGAATATAATTTCTAAGTAGATTGGTAATGATTAAAACTTCTACAGAAGCAAGGTCTCCTTGTTGGACTTCTTTGTATAAGAGAGAAAGGACTTTCTTAAAAACATTTACATCTTCAGAAAATGTATAAGCCAAAAGCTTATGTGCCTTTAATCCTGCATCTGGATCGTCTATTAGTTCTAACAATCTGTCTTTATTTACAATCAGTTTCATTTCTTAATTATTACTCGCAAGGAATTGTATGAATTCTGTTTCTGGTAGCGGCTTACTCTTATAAAACCCTTGATATAAATCACAGCCACAAGATTTCAAAAAATCAAGTTGTTCTTTTGTTTCTACTCCCTCGGCTAGGACCTTCAATCGAAGTGTATGACCCATAGCGATAATAGTGGCAGCGATTTCGCTATCGTCTTGATTTTGGGGAATCTCATCTACAAAACTTTTATCTATCTTAAGAGTATCGAGTGGAAATCTTTTTAAATGGGCTAATGAAGAGTAACCCGTTCCAAAATCATCAATAGCCAATTTAATTTTCATAGATCTAAATTGGTTTAATATCTTTATTGCTTCTTCTTCTCTATCCATCAGCGCACTTTCCGTAATTTCAAATTCTAAATATTCTGCTGGAAATTTCGTTTCCTTTAAAATTCTTTCTACTACAGATACAATATTTCCATGAATGAATTGTCGTGGGGATAAATTAACAGCGAGTGGAATTGGTTTGATTCCAGATTGAAACCATTTATTTCCAAGATCGCATACTTGGTGTAATACCCATTCACCTACTTGGCTAATGATTCCACTTTCTTCTGCAATAGGTATAAAATCTGCTGGTGATATAAATCCCTCTACGGGATCTTTCCATCTTACAAGAGCTTCTGCTCCTACAACTTTTCCAGTTCGAATATCTACTTGTGGCTGAAAGTATACTCGTAATTCTTCTCTGTCAACGGCTTTGCGTAATCTAGTTTCAATCGACAGACGACTTCGAATCGAAGAAGTTATACTAGAATTGTAATAGCGAAAAATTCCTTTTCCTTCTTTCTTTGCTTGATACAATGCCACATCTGCATGTTGAAATAATTCATCTACTGATTGCCCCTGATCGGGATATATACTAATTCCAATACTCGCACCTAGAAAAATTTCTACTCCATTTGTCAGATAGAATGGATCTGCAATAGAATCCAGCAATTCTTGCGCGATCCTTCCTGCCTTCTCTAAAGCTTCTAAATCTTCAATTAAAACAATAAACTCATCCCCACCGAGTCTAGCAAGTGTATCTCTTTCAGATAATCGCTGAAACATTCGAATAGCGGATAATTGTAATACTTCGTCGCCTAACGGATGTCCATAGCTATCATTTACATCCTTAAACCGATCCAAGTCAATTAGTAGAATTGCTAAACGCTTACCTGAATCTAATCTACTCATAGCATGTCTGAGTCTAGATTGAAACATTAAACGATTCGGAAGATTAGTCAACCAATCATGATGAGCTAGATAATCCAAATCATCCTGTGCGGCTTTTATTTTTGTAATATCAGAAAACACTGCAACATAGCTTAGCGTGTTACCGTTATTATCCTTAACTGCACTGATTCCAAGAAGTTCGGGATAGATTTCGCCATTCTTGCGTCTATTCCATATTTCCCCCCGCCATTTACCTTCTTTGAGTAGACTCTGCCACATTTCATCATAGAAAGCTTTGTCCTGTTTGCCTGAATTTAGAATACGAGGAGTTTTATCTTTTAGATCTTCCATTGTATAACCTGTCACAGTCGTAAAGGATGGGTTCACTGCTTTTATAATCGCATTTGCATCTGTAATCAACAAACCTTCTGTCGTATTATCAAATACGGCTGCCGCCTGACGCAGATTATCCTCTTGCTCTTTCATATCAGTGATGTCAACAACAGAGCCTATGTATCCCGCAAAATGGTCATTTTCCGCTAATCGGGGAATCCCTCGATCCAATACCCACCTGTATACACCATCATGACGAAGAAGTCTATATTCCATCTCAAAAGATTGCCTCTTATGAAATGCATCTGTATACATATTCAGAAATGTTTCGTAATCATCCGGATGAACTCCAACAAGCCATCCCATTCCCAACTCCTCTTCCATGGTTCTTCCACGAAACATAAGCCATTGTTTATTAAAATAAGTAAAGAGTTTGTCTTCATCAGAAACCCAAATCAAAACGGGCGCAGAATCTGCCATAGAACGAAAGCGCTTTTCACTTTCCCGCGTGCTAAGCTGAGCTTCAAATAAACTAAGAGCCATTTCAATCGATGAGATAAGGAAAGTTTCCCCTGAGTTTTTGATAATGTATCCATAGCGGTTAACATTTCTTACTCGCTCAACAATTTCCTTTTCAAAATGGGAGGTGAGAAAAATAATTGGAATATTCTTAAACTTAAGAATTTCCTCCGCTGCCTCGGCTCCTGAAATTCCTTCCCCTAAATTAAAATCCATCAGAATGAGGTTGACCGATGAATCATCCCTCATTATCTGAATTGCGTCCTCTCCGCTTTCTACATGCAAGACTTCAAAATTATTTTTCTTTAGGACAGCCATTTCAGCCATCGCAATTATAATTTCATCTTCTACGAGTAGGATATTCTTTTTTATCATGACAAAGAAGAACTTTCGCTTTCAGAATGGAGGATTGTATAAAATTTTTTACTCTGTCGAGTAAAGAACCTTTGAAATTGCAGGAAAAAATCTTGAAAAAAAATAGATAAATGTTTCCTAGAACTCATTTTTACATAACAATAGAATTTCAGTCATAAATCAATTAAAAATACATATTTTCCTTGGCGCAATTTGCAATGATTTAAATCATTTTAAATGACAGGGCTACGATAAGTTAGCCCTGATTTGATTCATATTAATTATTAACTATAGTTTATAAGAAAAGGTAATGTAAAGGCTTTGTAAAGTTGTTGATGTAGAGCCTTTGTAAAAGATTGAGTTTAAGATTGTTTCTTGAACATTAAATGCCGCGCCATTGGTCGAGATTTGAGAATGCTAATGGAACATCAGTGTATGTAGAATATGATGTTCTAAGCTCCTCTCCTCTATACCCAACTCGTAAGCCTAAAGCTCCAAAACTATGCTGGTATCCTAAATCAATTATCGAGCCTCTGATTTCTTGGTTTGTCTTTTTCAAGATTGTAGTCGAACCGGAAGCCAAACCGTAATCTGCTCTTCTGAATGAAGTTTTATTAAAGTCCCCGCTACTTGAAATTTGTCCAAGAATTGGTGAATCCATCGCATACTCTAAATATACAGCAGAAGCCGCGTTGATATTGTATAGGAGGTTAGCACCGATAAACCCCGACCAAGTGTTTTGGTTGTTCGTTGTATTTCGAATTCCAATTCCACCATTGTAAAGGTATGTTCCAGACTCTTTAAAATCACTAACAAAATTACGGAATTGAAACTTTGGAGTAACTAGAAAACTTCCAAAAGCTAATTGGTATCCCACGTTCAAATCTAGGTTTTTAAAATTTAAATCCGCATTGTGAATTCCTACTATTCCAGATCCACCTGGATTCACACTTATGAAATCGTATTTCGGTGTATAACCTGTAAAGGCTAATCCCGGTATGCCTCTCATCTCAGCGCCTAACAGCAATGAGCCAGGACCTATTCCACTCATATAATAATCCAATCCAATTGGATTGAGTGGATATAATTTACTCGGAGAACTCCATCCCAAATTGTATTGACCAAATCCGAAACCATTTAGCAAGTCGTCCGTAAAATATTTATCTTCCAATTCTGTTTTAACTTTTCCGCCAAGTCCCCAGATCCCACCTTTCACTGTAAATCCAGATTGTGTTCCGCCACTGCTCGAGCCGCTAGATTCTTCTTCTTGGGCTAAAACGGAAACGCTAAAGAGGATGAGTAAACTTAAAATGAGTAATGAAATTTTTTTATTCAAATTTTTTCTCCTAAAAGATTTTAATGTCCATAATTTTTGAGTTTCAATTTAAGAAAACTCCATTTATACCTTGGGTTACAATTGTCACAGACGCAATCTACCGAATCAATTTATGTCGAAGCGAATACAATTAACGTATATTTTTCTCCTAAATTATAATAATTAAAGTTTATACAGTGGATTTTTAGAAACTCAATCCCACACCAATTTGCCCATGCTTCATTGAATTCATGAAAACCACCATCTACAATATTATAAATATTTGTATTAATTTCAGCGATTGCAAACCACATAGATGTAAAATAATAACGGATCCCCCCACCAAAACCTAAATGTATATAGGAGATAGGTCCGCCAAAACCATCCCCACCAAGAGTGCCTAATCCCAAATAACCGCGCACGAATGGGTCAAAAGTATTGCCGGTTAGAAAATGATAAGACCCCGAAAGGTCTAGTGAGGTAGAATGAAAAATTAAAGTATTTTTTTGATTTATAGCATTGTTCAAACTAGAAAGCAGTATATAGTTATATAAACTATTATGGCTCGAACTTAAAAGGGAAATCGCATAGAGATTTTCAATGATGCTATTATTTTTATTAGTTTCGAGAGTCTCCGACTTGTGAATATATTTCTGATGGTGTATAGTAAAACCAATACCTATACTATTAGAAATCCCGTATTCAAATAGTAATTCATCAATTTCCGATCTAGTTTTTCCAATCGCACTGTTTAGACTCGAATTAGTTCCCTGTCCGCCTTTGAATTCTAAACTGATTTTTCCTTTAGAAAATCCTTTGGGCATTTTTTTCTGTAGTATCTTCTGGGCTCTTTTTCCTCTATTGACGTTGGTTCAGTTTTTTTGTCTTCTGCCACTGGTCTTTCTTCTGGTTTAGTCTCATTGATTGCAGGATTTTGTGTATTATCTTCTGATTGTGTAAATACATACATTGGAAATATTAGCATATGTGAGCATAAGATTAGGATTATTGGTCTTTTCATTTTAAAATTCACTCTCGTTTTATTTTGTCATTAAACTATTGTGTTATCGTAAACAACGTATATTATTGACAATCTCCTGAAATTTATCTCTAATATAAAAATGTTGTCATAGAATGAGTAATACCACTACATACCAGTTCTGACAATGTTAATTGACCAGAAGAATTATAGATATAATTGATTACTCCAAAGCATCCCATATTAATTGCTGGAGCAGTTGACACTCTGCCTGAAGAGTCGTATTTAAAAATGTACGGTGATGTTGGATTTAATGTTGAATTCCACGTGCTAATATTCCCACTTCCATCATAGGTGTAGGAATCTGTTTGTTGAGAACTTTGTCCAATTATACAACCATATCTTGTATTACTCGCTGTACCTGAACTAGAACTGCTTGTAACAAGTTTTGTTATCCAACCCTGAGAATTTTTTGCGATACTAAAATTAGTTATAACTTTACAAATTCCTGAATCAGAATTATACGATGATACATTTGTAGAGGGGTATAATTCATTGTCAGTATAAATATAATCTGAGACAAACGATGAACTGGGAGATCCTGAAGCATAACAACCCGTTGGCCACGCAGAAGTAATTTTACTCAGTCGTCCTAAGATATCATAACTATAATTATTTGCAATGTTTCCTGCGCTCGTAATCCCACAGGAAATTGTTATTTGGGTTATATAATTAAGCGAATTATAACTAACTGTTAGTTTCGTATTGTAACTTGATGCGTAACCAGAGTAACCAAGAAAGGTATTCGATGTAAACTGCCGATTCGAATTATATGTAAACCTATCTCCTGACGAAGTGGACTTTGGATTGCATCCTGGCAAACCAACCCTCCAACTCAAACCACCAGAACCCATGATGTATTGACGTGTAAAATCTGCATACGTCTCACCGGTATAATACCCTTTACCGCATTCTGGCATGACAAATACTATTCCATTTATGATTCCACTGGAAGTGAAGTTAGTCTGAGAAGAAGAGGCTAATGTCACTAATCCCACGATTACCGAGTTGCTGGATTTATCCTCATCCTTATTTCCCGTTGCCATGTCTATTAGAGTGCAGTGCGATTGACCGGCTAATAGCAATAACGCGACAATCTTCCAAAGACTTTTTTTATTCTCCAGATTCATTTTCTTCCTCATAAAAATTAATTATTCTTCTAAGAAAGGTATTTCTCATCATTTCCAAAGAATTTTTTTCTCCTAAAAGATTTTAATGTCCATAATTTTTGAGTTTCAATTTTAGAAAACTCTAATTATACCTTGGGTTACAATTGTCACAAACGCAATCTACCGAATCAATTTATGTCGAAGCAAATACAATTAACGTATATTTTTCTTATCAAATTCTTCAATCGATGGCGGAAAAATTGCATTCCGATTCATAAGCTCAATGCTTGTATTCAAAAACGCTTTTGCTTTTCGATGATGTGACGCGCAAAACTGAGGTGCTTTTTTGCAAATATCAAATTGAATATGGGGAGGGTCTACTGTGAAGTTAACCCCACCTTCTCCATCGGAAGTGCGAAACAAAAATAATTTGTCTTCCACCCAACCAAACACTGTTCCGTAAGCGAAGTAAGCAGAATTCGTTTTTGTAGAAAGTAAATCTCTACCCATGGCAGAAAAATACACTTCCTTGTTCAGATTTCCTAAAATCGTAGGAATTACATCTAACTGGGAAGCGATGTCGTTTCTAATTTCAGGTTTAAATCGAGAAGGAGCATAGATTAAGAAAGGAATATTTCTATCTTCATAATAATTTAAAAAACGATGGTGGGTATGATCGGCAACAAAAAAGAAAATAGTGTTATCAAAATAAGGCGCCTGTCTTGCTTTCTCTAAAAAGTTTTGCACTGCCCAATCTGCATAATGGTATACATTTAGAAATTCGTTATCGTCTGTTTCCTTTCCAAAAATATTAAATTCCTCTCGTGGAGTCCTATAAGGATAATGCGTAGTAAGCGTTAAAACCGTTGCAAAGAAAGGTCTTTCCCCTTCATGGCTTTTTAATTTGTTATGAAGAACGTCA
Source organism: Leptospiraceae bacterium (assembly GCA_016708435.1). NCBI lineage: Bacteria > Pseudomonadati > Spirochaetota > Leptospiria > Leptospirales > Leptospiraceae > Leptospiraceae bacterium. Next base: position 179,828 of record JADJFV010000036.1, read on the forward strand.
AACACATCTGCATCATCATATCCCCAGGCACCTATTTGATATCGCTTCATATCGTCTAAATCTTGTTTGCCAATGCTTTCATCAAATCCCCAATGAGGCATCATCTTGTGTTTGTTATCAAAACTTAAATCTCCGCCTGTAACAAAGATTGTTTTATAATTTGCCTGGCGCATAATACTGCCTATCCCCGAAAAATGACCCATTGCTTGCGGAGTGCGCACAACAGTAAGTCCAGGTCTATCTGGAATTCCTGTAAGGACTGACATCATTCCGTTAGGAGTGCGTCCACCTGCCGCAAAGAATCGCTGAAAAAAGATTCCTTCTTTTAGGAGCTTATTAAAATTAGGCGCTACTTCTTTTCCATTTACTTTTCCGTCTGTGATTGGGCTTATGAATTTTCCAGTCCAATTCTCTAGCATCACAAGCACAATATTCGGACTCTTAGCCTCTTTGTTTTTGGGAATTGTCTTACGAAGAAGTGGATATTCGTCGCTTACAAAATTAGCACCTTCATATACAATTTCTTTTCTTACTACATCAACCGCTTCCTTGAAGTCCATTTTATCACTTCTAGGAATAGAATGACTCTTTAGATCAATGATAGCGGTATACACTCCGTTTAACGCTAAGTTATTGACCATTGTATTATCAGAGATAATGGCATTACTTGTCCGAATAGGATTTTCTTGAAGACCGCCTCTAATTCCAATAATGACAGCGATTACCGCAATCAATATCTTGGCTAATGAGTTTTGAAAAGAAATTTCTAAGTGCGAATAATTATGGTATCGTTTGTAAATACGAAACGAAGAAAATGTTAAAGCGGCTAATCCTACTAAACCACCAATAAAAACAAATTTATTTTCTTCGAGTAAGGAGCCAACAATTAAGATTAAATCCTTTCCTAAGAACACGTAGGCTTCATAGCCAATATGTTTATTTGCATGTTCAAAGTATAAAACATCGGCGATCAAAATTGCCACAACAAATACAACGAGTAAAATAGGAGTAAACGACCAGAGAAATACATAAAGCTTCTTTCTGTTTAAAAAATCAATGCAGGACAAAATAAAGAGAAAACCAAAAACAATACAAAGCGCGGCTATATCAAATCGAATTCCCTCTGCAAATGCCCAGAGAATGGTAGAAGAAGAAATTTCTTTAAAGTCAATTCGATAGGCATATTTTAAGAAAAATGCAATTCTATAAATGGTAAAAAGCGGAACTCCAATCAAAAATAGAATTCCGAAGAACTTGAAATTATAAGAGAGGAAAATTTGCTTTAAAAAGTCTATGGCTTTGTTTTTCATAATCTAAAAAAATTTCAGTATTCTAAGACAAAACTGTCAATTCTTATTTCCAATTAAATCCAACAGGAGTTTTCACTCAATGCTTTGTAAAAACCTTGCATTATGGCCAATTTAACATATACATTAATATAGACTTGACCAATTTACCATGCATGTTATATTAGCCAATCATGGATAGACTGATATTTCAACCAATTCTAGAAGATTTAAAAAGCAAAATGGTCTTTATCGGGGGACCACGTCAATGCGGCAAAACATTCTTAGCCAAGGAAGTATTAAAAGCATTTCACTCTGAGAAAAATTATTTCAACTGGGACTCTCCTGATGACAGGAAAATAATTCTAGCACAAAAATGGGGAAAGGAAAGATTAATCGCTCTAGATGAAATTCACAAATATCCCAAATGGAAAAACTTCGTGAAAGGAATTTATGATACACAAAGAGAAAATCATAATTTCCTTATCACAGGATCAGCGCGATTAGATTTATACAAACGAGGTGGAGACTCTATGTTTGGTCGCTATCATTACTGGCGACTACACCCATTTACCCTCAGTGAACTACCTCAAAAAATTTCTGTTGAGGAAGCATTTAAAAGATTGATGAAAGTCGGGGGTTTTCCTGAACCATTTCTAGATGCATCAGAACAAACTGCACGCAGATGGAGAAAAGAGCGATTTGATTTAATTCTTAGAGAAGACATTCGAGACTTAGAAAGAGTCAATGAAATTCAAAATATTTCTTTACTCGTTGATCTTTTGAAAACGAGAGTCGGGTCTCTAATAGTTGTTTCAAATCTTGCAAACGATTTACAAGTAGCGTCTAATACAGTTAAACGCTGGATTGAGATTTTAGAACGGATGTATCTTATTTTTGTAGTAAGACCTTATACGGACAAATTAAGCCGAGCCATTTCTAAACCATTCAAAATTTATTTTTATGATAACGCAGATGTAGAAGGAGATGAAGGTGCTATTTTTGAAAACCTTGTAGCGACACATCTATTGAAAAAAATTCAATTCACGGAAGACAGCGAAGGATATAGGCAACAATTATATTTTATTCGAGACAAAGAAGGACGAGAAGTTGACTTTGCTATTACTAAAGATAAAAAGTTAGAATTTTTAATTGAAGCAAAATGGAGCGAAGAAGAGGTTTCTAAAAATCTAACCTATTATTCCGAAAAATTAAATCCAATGCGAAGCATCCAACTAGTTGCAAATCTCAAACGCGAATATAAAAAGAATAAAACAGAAGTTCTCTCGGCAAAAGATTTTCTAGCGAACTTGAGTTAAAAAACGTGTAAATTCACCCCCGATTCTCACCTTCATGGGAAATACAATTTTTACTTAGTTACTTTCACCTATAACCTTCCCAATTCATCATTCAAAATTGACAATTACGCATTAATTCTTTGGGTAGTTTCCGCAATCCAACGAAAAATTAGAGAAATTCAATTTACAAATACGTCCAAAGTTTTAGTTTGCGTTTATGAGTAATATAAAATCCGACTACGTTCTACACCCATGGCACGGGATTTCTCCCGGAAAAAAAATTCCTGATGAAGTCGATGCATTCATTGAAATGCTCCCGACTGATACAGTGAAATATGAAGTGGATAAACAATCTGGCTATATTCGCCTAGATCGACCACAAAAATATTCAAACCACTGTCCTTCTCTGTATGGTTTTATTCCACAAACTCTTTGCGGTCCCAAAGTTGCAAAGTTTTGTATGGATAAAACTGGAAAGAAAGATATTGAAGGTGATGGAGACCCCTTAGATATATGCGTGTTAACCTCAAGTGCGATTACACACGGTAATATTCTGATGAGTGTAGTTCCAATTGGTGGAATGAGGATGATAGATAAAAATGAAGCAGACGACAAAATCATTGCGATACTAAAGGGAGATTCTATTTTTGGTCATATGCAGGATATTCATCATTGTCCAGCAGATTTAATTAACAAATTAAAACATTATTTTTTAACATACAAAGTAATGCCTGATCAAAGTGATCCACCTTCAGTCGAAATTACAGGAGTCTACGGTGCACAAGAAGCCAAACAAATTATTCAAACAGCTCTTTCGGATTATAAGGATAAATTTCCCCATTAGAATGAAATATTTATTTATTCTTACACTCCTCTTACCAATCTCACTATTCTCACAATCGGCTAAGACCAATTATCCGTCAAAGCCTAATCCGATTGTGAGTCCAAAGGAAATAAGTAAAGAGTCTCCGAAAGAAATTCCTGTTCCCAAAAATATTTATTCTGCTGAAAATTACACGGATATAGAAAAGAAAATACAAAACTGGAGTCTGGAAGAAATTGAAAGCTATGCGGTAGCGAATAATCCTCTTTATCTCGCAGAGAAGCAAAATATAGGAATGGCTCGTGGAGATTTAATTACCGCTTCCCTTTATAGAAATCCAGTCATCGCATACCAACAACAATTTATTCCATTAAGTGTAACTGAAACTGTAAACAATTCAGGTGCCACTCTAGGAACTAATGGAGCAGGTTTCCAAGCATTTCAGCAAAATATTCCAGGTGGTGCAGGCGGACATCCCGAATTTGCACCTTCTGTTTCTTGGGAATATGATTTCGGAATTATTCGCAATCAAAAAATCAAAGTAGCTACACAAGGCTTTCAAGCACAAATTGCTCAATTTGCTGATTTTGATAGACTCTTTCGATTGCGACTTAGACAAAACTATTGGCTTCATCTTTATATAACAGAGCTAATTGATTTTCAAAAAGAATTCTATGAAAACTACAAAGACCTACTTGAACTAAATAAATTTCGTGCGGATAAGGGTGATATTGCGGTATTAGAGTATGATCGCTTACAACTTGAAAGAATTCGCATCGAAAAAGACTATAAAGACGCAGATATTCTTCGAGCACAAATTGCAAAAGAGCTTCGATTTCTAATTGGAATTGCTCCGAGCAATCAAATTTTAAATTTCAAAGGGAATCTCAAATACTTTACAACCGAAGAACTGGGACTTAACCTAAATGATTTTAACATCGAAGATAGACCTGATTTACAAGCTCTAAAATCAAGATCGGTTCAAAGCAAATTAAACATTGATCTCAAGAAAAAAGAGGGCTATTCCTCCTATATCAATTTTGGTGGAGAAGTCGGATTAAAAAGTAACGAGCAGTATGCTGGAATATTTGCAAGCGTACCTTTGAAATTATTCGACCGTAATCAAGGTGAAATTCTTAAAGCAGAAGAAGGTTACAAAAAAAGCCAATTAGAAGTAGAATCAAAAAGAAAACAAATCTACTCTGAAATCCGTGCCGCATTACGAGAAGTAACCGCTAGAGAGGAGTTACTCTCCAATTACCGCGAAATCAAACTCTTAGATAAAAATAAAGATGTTCAAGAAAAATATAGACTCGCTTACATAAGAGGAGCTTCCAACCTGGTAACATTTTTGGAAGCAGAGAAAAACTATCTTACCGTCCTTCGAGGATATTTCGAACAATTGTATCTTTATTACAATTCTATCGAAGTATTTAGAGCGGCTATTGGCAAATTGGGGAATGTAAATGACTAAAGAAAGAATAATCGAATTAGCAAAAAGTATAAATAAATATTGGTATATTGCTATCTTGTGTGTATTGATCGGTGGATATTTTGTATATCAAAAAGTAATTTCAAAACCAACAAAATCGGAAAATGCAGCGAGTCCAAAAGATAAACGCATCGTAATTTCTGAAGATATTCTAAAATCACATCCTCTCTCTTATGTAAAATTAAGAGAACGAGGATTTTATGAAGAAATTATTCTACCGGGAAAAGTTTCTTATGACTTAGAAAATCTTGCTAACGTAGGCTCGAGGGTAACAGGGCGCATAACCGAAGTTTTCGTAAAAGAGGGGGACCAAGTAAGACAGGGAAGCAGACTTGCGACTATTTCTTCTGTTGAGTTAAGCAATGCTCAGTCCAATTACTTAAAATCAAAAGTGAGACTAGAGGCACTCAAGATTCAAGCACAGCGGGCTAATGAGCTTTACGAAAAAAAAATCATTTCCTCTAGAGAATTTGAAATTGCGAACATGGAATATAAAACTGTAAAGACTGAAATGGATACTAGCTATAATACGCTAGAAATTTTTGGTCTCACAAAATCAGAAATTCAAGGACTCGAATCCGGCAGCCAAAAACAACAGAACCTAACAATTCGTAGCCCCATCCATGGAACAGTTACGAATAGAAAAGCTGTAATGGAGAAGCTGTAAACATCGAAGAAAATCTTTTGTCATTGCCGACTTACGTAGACTCTGGATTTTACTCGATGTCTATGAAAAAGATTTATACTCAGTAAAAATCGGCGCCGAAGCAACAGTAACCACACTGGGCGATAGACCGGAAACAGTGAAAGCATACGTTGCCCATGTAAGTGAAGTAATCGATCAAGTGAAGCATACAGCGGAAATCCGCTTGGAAGTGAATAATGCCGAATCAATGCTAAAACCCGGACAGACCATCAGTGCGAAAGTGCAGGGTCTCATCTCTGGTAGCAAGTCACGCAAAATCATGGTTGTCCCCGCCGAAGCAGTTCATAAGATAGAAGGCAAATCAATCGTATTCTCTGCAAACCCAGATGGATCTTTTGAAGCTTTAGAAATAGTTACGGGAGAAGCAATTGACGATGATATAGAAATTAAGTCCGGTATCCCACAAGATAAAAACATAGTAAGCGAGGGTTCCTTTGTCCTAAAAAGTGAGTTCTTAAAATGATTGAATCACTGATTGCATTTTCCATAAAAAAAAGATTCGCAGTTATTGTTGTGACTGCCCTTATTTCTCTCGTTGGACTTTACAACGCAATCCATCTTTCTGTTGATGCCGTGCCCGATGTAACTAATGTGCAGGTATCCGTTGTTACCCCTTCTCCCGGTCTATCTCCTATCGAGGTAGAGCAATTCATCACCTATCCTGTAGAGATTGCAATGACAGGTCTTCCGAATGTAGAAGAAATTCGTTCGATCTCGAGAACAGGGGTAAGCAGTGTAACGATTGTATTTAAAGACCATGTAAACATTTGGTTTGCAAGACAGCTTGTAAACGAAAGATTAAAAGATGTAGAAAACGATATTCCTCCTGGCTATGGAACTCCCGGCTTATCACCAGTAGCCACAGGTCTAGGGGATATTTATGAGTTTGTGCTAACATCCGATCGCCATAGTCCAATGGAACTAAGAACCTACATGGACTGGGAATTATCTAAAAAAATTAAGTCTCTACCCGGAGTCATTGATGTAAATACAATTGGTGGAGAAGTAAAGCAATACCAAATTCTAATTGATCCACGAAGACTTGCAGCGCATAATATTACCTTTTCTGATTTACTTGACAGACTTCAAGAAGTAAATCGCAACGCAGGTGGTGGCTATGTAATGAAAGGCAATGAGCAAATAGTCATTCGAGGAGAAGGTCAATTCAAATCCATAGAAGAGCTTGCAAATACTGCAATCAATACGGATAAGGACGGTATTCCCCTACTACTCGGAAATATTGCTACTGTAAAAATTGGTCCATCGATTCGATTTGGACTTATAACTAAAGGCGGTCAAGGGGAAGTAGTTGGTGGAACCGTGATGATGCTAATAGGAGAAAATTCCCGTGAAGTAGTAGAGGTAATTAAAAAAAGAGTAGAAGAATTAAAAAAAGATCTCCCTGAAGGAATGAAAATCGAACCATTCTACGACCGATCTGAATTTATCAATCGAGCTTTAAAAACTGTATTCATCAACTTAGCCGAAGGCGCCATCTTGGTGTTTGTCGCTCTTATCATATCCCTTGGCACAGTTAAGGGAGGTGCGTTAGTCGCCTCAGCCATTCCGATTTCTATGTTAGTAGCAGTCATATTCATGCGGCAAATCGGTGTTGTAGGTAACTTAATGAGTTTGGGAGCACTTGACTTTGGATTATTAGTGGACGGTCCAATTGTAATGTTAGAATCAGTAATGGCAGGGTTTATCGCAAAACGATCTATGTTTCCTGATACGATCGACGATGCAGAAAAAAGAATTCGATCTGTGGAGCTAATTCAGAGTAGCTGCATTCGAGTGGCACGGGCAGCGGCTTTTTCAGTCGCCATTATCATGCTCGTTTATTTACCACTCATGGTATTAGAAGGTGTTGAGGGAAGAATGTTTCGTCCGATGGCGATTACTGTTGCTTTGGCGCTCGCCGCTGCACTTCTTTTTTCTTTAACTACTTTTCCTGCTGGAGTCTCTTATCTATTTGAAAATCCAGAATTTCATCACAGTCATTACTGGGATGTATTAGAAGAGAAATATAAAATCTTTCTAAACTTTGGACTCTCCAAAAGAAAAGAAGTAATTCTAATCTCCATTGGAGTTGTTGTTTTTTCCCTCGTTGTAGGAATGAGTCTAGGTGCAGAATTTTTGCCACGTATTGATGAAGGGGAATTAAATATAGACGTTAAGCGTCTTCCATCCACATCCATCAACCATTCAAGAGACTTGAATAGTGAGATCGAAAAAGTCTTAATGAGTTTTCCAGAAGTTACCAGTGCAATTTCTAAAACAGGAAGAGGAGAATCTGCCGCAGAACCTGTTGGAACCGACGAGGGCGAACTCATGGTTAAACTCAAAGACAAAAAGGAATGGACAACTGCTAAGGACCGAGAAGAACTCATGACCATTATGAAAGATAAAATTCTTTCTACCGTGCCTTCTAGTTATATAAGCATGTCACAACCAATTGAAAATAGGGTGAACGCATTATTAGCCGGTTCCAAAGCAGACATAGTAATAAAAGTATATGGAGATGACCTAGTTCAATTAAAAAAAATTGGGGAGGACATTGCCGAAATTTTAAAAGAAATTCAGGGAACTGGAGATCTTCGAGTCCAACGCGTATTAGGTCTTCCACTTTTAGAAATCAAAGCAAATAGAGCCAAGATGTCAAGATATGGAGTATCGGCTAACGAGATGTTAGACATTGTGGAGACTCTTCGAATTGGTCGCAATGCTGGAAAAGTTTTCGAAGGACTCAAGCGATTTGATTTAGTTGTAAGACTTGATGTGGATTTCAGTGAAATTGAATTTATAGAAAATATTCCTGTCATGACTTCCTTCGGCACAACCGTTCCACTCGGACAAATTGCCGATATAAAAATAGAAGAAGGTCCCGCTTCCATTACACGTGAAGCTCTTAAGAGAAGACTTTTCGTAGAAGTAAATATTCGAGGAAGAGACCTTGTAAGCTATATCAACGAAGCAAAGGAAAAAACGGCAAAGATTACTAACGATTTGCCGGAAGGATACTACGTTCAATGGGGTGGTCAATTCGAAAATTTCACCCGCGCCAAAAACAGATTAGCCCTTGTTGTGCCAATCGCAATGGTAATTATCTTTTCGATGCTCATTGCTGCTTTCGGAAGTGTTCGCTATGCGATCGGTGTATTCATGGTTGTTCCACTTGCCGTAGCAGGCGGAATCTTAAGTTTAGTCTTACGAGGGCTACCATTTAGTATCCCCGCTGGAGTAGGATTCATTGCCGTTAGCGGTATAGCAGTATTAAACGGTGTCGTGTATGCATCGGTTTTAAGAGAACAGTTAGAAGAAGGAATCAAGCTTTCTCAAGCAGTAATCAAAGCTTCGATTCTTTCCCTCCGACCTATTATGACAACCGAAACTATTGCAGCTATTGGTTTTATACCGATGGCTATTTCGTCTAACGCAGGAGCTGAAGTGCAAAGACCATTAGCCACAGTTGTAATCGGAGGTGTTTTAGTTGCAACACTTCTTTCTAGACTACTTCTACCAATTGCTATGGAATATTTACTAAAAGATGTTGCTATTGAAATTCCAGTTCCAGGCGTTGAATCAGATGGAATCAATGTAGCCGTCTTAGAAAAAGAAGAAAATATTACTCTCAAAGAAAAAACAGTCGATCTCCCTGAGACTCATAAAAAATCTCATCCAAAGAAAAAAGAAAAACCAACACAGCTAGACATTGAATAAAATGGAAAATACAACGCAAGCAAATTATAAGACTTTTATAGATGGTGATAACTTGGTGTTGGAGATCAGCGGTATACTTGATGTTACCTCCACACCAAGTATTTGGGAGGAAACAAATATATTTATCCAAGGTAGTAAGTTTAAAAAAATAATAGTTCAAGCTTCTGGCATCCATGACTGTGAAGGCGTTGGAATCGCTCTTTTATTTCATTATAAGAAAATAGCAAAAAATTTAAATATTGAAATTGAAATTCTTGGATTAGAAAAAAAATTTGAAGATTTATTAGACTTTTTTACCCATGAACATGAAGTGAAGGAACTTATAAATTACCAAGATAATTGGAATGCTCCGGAAAAAATTGGATACCAAACTGTTCAGCTCTGGGAAGAAATGAAATTCATCATAAATTTTATCGGTGAATGTTCTTTATTACTCTTTACTTCTTTTAAAAATCCCAGCAAAATTAAATGGTTCGAAGTAATTAAAATAGCAGAATACGCAGGAGTAAACGCTCTACCAATTATTGTGTTAATTGGATTTTTGCTCGGACTCATCATGTCTTTTCAATCCGCGATACCAATGCAAAGATTCGGCGCTGAGATTTTTGTAGCCAATTTGGTTTCCATGTCACTCTTTCGAGAACTAGGTCCTCTTATGACTGCTGTAATCATTGCAGGGCGAACGGCATCCTCGTTTGCCGCTGAATTAGGAACCATGAAAGTCAGTGAAGAAATTGATGCAATTACAACGATGGGACTTAGCCCTTTGCAATTCTTGGTTATACCACGATTAATCGCCGGAATTATTATTAGTCCAATGCTTACAATTTTTTTTAATCTCGCTGGTTTAATTGGAAGCGCCGTAGTGATGATGTCTTTTCAGTATCCTTTGATTACTTTCGTTAATCAAGTGTTATCCGCTGTCAAAAACCCTGATATGTTCGGTGGACTATTTAAAGCAACAGTCTTTGGAGCAGTTATATCGGCTATCGGTTGTTTTCACGGTTTAAACACGAGCACTGGGGCAAGCTCCGTTGGAGAGTCTACAACTAAAGCGGTCGTGAATGGAATTATATCTATAGCAGTATTGGATGGAGTTTTTTCCGTATTATTTTACTACCTAGGAGTGTAAATTTATTGACTAAATTGCATAAGTCGTTTCTTGTTTGAAGTAACTATATGAAGGCAGACATAAACAAACCAATCATTGAAGTGAAAAATTTTACCGCAGTCATGGGTGGTGAGATGATCATAGATAATATTAGTTTTGAAGTAAACTCTGGAGAAATCTTTGTAATTCTTGGTGGATCAGGTTGCGGGAAGAGCACACTTCTAAAACATATGATTGGACTCATTGAACCTGCCGCCGGTGACATTGAAATTGAAGGTGAAAACATTGCTACTGCTTCCGAAGAAATAAAAAAGAAAATTCAAAATAGAATCGGAGTAATGTATCAGCAAGGAGCACTCTTTGGATCTATGAGTCTAATTGAAAATGTGAGTTTACCACTACAGGAGTTTACAACGTTTAGCCCCGAAGCAATTCAACTCATTGCACATATGAAATTACAAATGGTCGGACTTGATAAATACGCAAGACATATGCCATCTGAAATTAGTGGAGGAATGAAGAAGAGAGCTGCAATCGCAAGAGCAATGGCACTTGATCCGAAAATTCTTTTCTTGGACGAACCTTCTGCCGGTTTAGACCCAATTACCTCAGCTGAGCTAGATCATCTAATCAAACGTCTATCTCGCAACTTTAATATTACTTTTGTTGTAGTGACTCATGAGCTAGAAAGCATATACTCAATTGCCGACAGAGTTATCATGCTAGATAAGCGAGTAAAAAAAATTGTAGCTACAGGCAAACCATCCTATCTAAGGGATAATAGTGATAATCCATGGGTGCGTCAATTTTTCAGAAGAGAAATTAATATAATATAAAAGAGGAAAATATATGAGACAAAGAATGAATTATTATAAAATTGGATTATTTGTAATTTCGAGTATATTCATCGTTTCTGTGTTCATCATTATACTTGGAGCAGGGAATCTTTTTCAAAAAAATTTAATTCTAGAAACCTACTTCGATGAATCCATTCAAGGTCTAGATGTAGGCTCGATCGTAAAATTTCGCGGTGTTAAAATTGGCACAGTAAAGGAAATTACATTTGTGCAAGACAAATACAAATTAGACGCTGACAGCCCAAGCTTTTCACAGGGAAGGTATGTGCTTGTAAAAATGGCTGTAAAGAATTTCTTTAATCTAAATTCTAGAAGTGAGATAGATACCGTTGTAAAGCAAATGGTAGAAAATGGACTTCGAATAAAGCTTACCTCACAAGGTCTCACCGGAACTTCTTATCTAGAAATAGATTATTTGAATAAAGAATCTAATGAACCACTCGGAATTAGCTGGGCGCCTAATGATGTGTATGTTCCATCCACTAAGAGCACGATTACAAAGATCGGTGCCTCTATGGACGAGTTTCTAAAAAAATTGGATGCAGCGGATATTGAGAATATGGCGAAAAATTTGAATACATTAGTTGTCACGCTCGATGAATCGTTAAAGGCGGCAAATATAGGCGAGATGTCTACAAATGGAAATGCACTCCTTGCAGAGATTAGAGAAACTAATAAAGAACTTAAAAAAATTGTTGCTAACCCTAAAATGCAAGATCTCCCAACAAAATTAAATGAATCTCTAACACTCATGTCCCAGAGTATGAACAAACTAAACAATATGTTGAGCAATAATAATAAGGATATTTCAGTAGCAGTAGAAAATTTTAGAATCGTAACAGAAGATTTAAGAGAAGTGAGCAACAATGCAAAAAAGTATCCATCCATGTTACTTTTCGGAGAAGCTCCAAAATCTTCGGAGATGGGGAAAAAATGAAAAAAATAATCAGCATTTTTTGCTTTGCATTAGTCATTAGCCTCATCGGATGTGTAAGCATTTCAAAGGAAGCACCAAAGAAAAGATTTTTTGCGATTGAAGCCGACCTCTCTAAAATTAAAAAAAGCCCAACAGTCAAATTCCCAAAACTTCGTATCAATAAATTAAAAATCAATTCCAATTATGAAGGAAAGGAATTTATATATAGAAAAGACCTTGATTTTGAAAGTGACTACTACAACCAATTTTTAACATCTCCTCCTACCAACATTACCGAGCAAGTAATTACGTGGCTAAACGAAAGTAAACTATCAGAGGTAATCACAAATAGAATTAGTAGCTCTGATTCCAATTTATTGCTAGAGGGTAATATTAATTTGCTTTACGCTGATTTTTCCGGTGGTAAAATATATTCAGTAGTAGAAATTGAATTTTATCTTTCTGACAATATCAAAGACCAGGTCGTATTCAAGAAACTTTATTCAAAAAAAATACTTTCTCCAGACAAAGAACCTGTATCCATTATCCGCGCCTGGAACCAAGGACTTACTGAAATTTTAATCACACTAGAAAACGATTTAAGAGCTATTACTTATCAGTAAGACTAGTAGAAAAATTATTGACTCTTTTTTTGAAAAATCCAACTCTTGTAAATAAAATAGAGAAGAGGTAAAATATGAAACAAAGTATATTCTTTCTTGTAGTGATTTCAATGCTTGGAATCCAATCCATTTCGGCAAAATGTCAATACAACTCTGATTGGAAAAAATCAGATGGTAAGCGAATCATCGTCTGTGTAAATGGTGATAGCTTTAGTGACAGAGACAAGGCAAGAGCAACATGCTCAAAGATAAAGGGTTCATCTTGTAGCACAGCTAGTTCTTTTTCTAGTTCTTGCAGTAACAATGAATGCTATGATGAGTCCGGTAAGCAAAGTAATTCTCTTTCTGGCTATTAACAACTAATGACAATTAACCCCTTTTAAAATGTCTCATAGCATTTGTTTTTCAGAATACTCAATGCTATGAGATAAAACGCACACCCTTTGTGTTCTTGGACAGACAACGATGCCTATCCTACCGTTTTTTGCTTCACATTTTTTTATTCCTATTTCAACTCTCTGTGCACTTTGCGGTAATTAAAAGTTACCCCTTAAAGAGTAGCTCAATGCTTTTAAATCCACCAGAAATATTATAGACTTTAGAGAAACCGGACTGCAACAAAATTCTGGCGGCCAGATGTCCACGAAAACCTACTTGACAATGGACAAAAATTTCCTTATCCTTTGGAACCTCAGAAAGTCTTTTACGCAAATCCGGCAAAGGAATATTAACCGCAGTTGGAAATTTGCCAGCGGAGAATTCGTTTGGATTGCGCACATCTAAGACATACAGTGATTTGTCTTTGGCATACGAGTTTAAAAATTCTTTTACAGTCACAGTAGGACTAAAACCTTGTCGATCATTGGAAGAAACAAAAGCTGCCATGTTCACAGGATCATTTGCAGAAGAAAAAGGAGGCGCATAACAAAGATCTAACTCTTCTAAGTCCTCAATGTGAAGACCACCAAGAATTGCAGTTGCAATCACATCGACTCTTTTCTCAACACCTTCTTCTCCAAAGGCTTGCGCTCCTAGAACTTTACCAGTCTCATTTGAATAAGTTAATTTCAAACTCAACTGCTTCGATCCCGGATAATAACCAGCATGATGATTAGGATGAACTGTTACAGAAGAGGCTGAAATATTTTGTGTTTGTTTTTCTGTGAGTCCAGTCATCGCATACACTTTATTAAATATCTTAACTACGGAAGAACCGATAGAGCCGGAGTATTTTTTTCGTTCTCCACAGGCATTGGCTCCCGCAACACGTCCTTGGCGATTCGCAGGACCTGCAAGCGGTATACGCGTCTTATCCCCTGTGATTCGATTCGTAATTTCAGCCATATCGCCGACTACAAGAATAGAAGGATCGGAGGATTCCATAAATTCATTTACAACGACACCACCTGTTTTACCAATTTCTAAGCCGGACTGTTTAGCTAGTTCTAACTCTGGACGAACACCGATAGAAAATAAAATCATCTCAGCAGGAACTTTTGCACCAGTTTCTAAAATTAGATTTTTTGTAGCAGGTTCATATCCTACCGCAGAATCTGAGGTAATAACATTGATTCCTTTTTCAACTAAGGTTCTTTTTATCGATTCAGCAAATTCAGGATCTGCAATTGGCATTACATGCTCATACTTTTCTACGAGGCTAACTTTGAGTCCGCGCTCTACGAGAGCTTCTGCCATTTCGAGACCAATGAAACCAGCACCAACGACGACAGCGTTCTTAGGAGAATTTGCGTCAATGAAATTATGAATCCGATCCATATCATCAATATCTCTAAGCGTAAAAGCATTCTCATTCGATATATTAGGAATTGACGGCAAAATAGGATTAGCCCCTTGTGAAAGAATTAGCTTATCATAGAAAACCTTTTCCTCACCATTGGCGGATTTTACTAGGACAAATTTCTCTTGTCGATTGATTTGAATTGCTTCTGTTCCGAGACGAACTAAAATCCGATAGCGTGAATAAAAACTGTCAGGAGTTTGTAAAATTAGGTTACTCCTAGATTTAATCTCTCCTGAAATATAATAAGGCAGACCGCAATTGGCAAATGATATATAGCCACCTCTCTCTAAGATTGTAATCTCAGCCAATTCATCAGACCGTCTTGCTCTTGCTGCTGCCGTAGCACCACCAGCAACACCACCAATAATTAAAATCTTCCTGTTCATAAAATCCCTCTTTTATTACATACCATACCCCACAGGGTATATTGCAACTAAAAAATTATTCGAAAATTCTATTTACTGCGTTGAGTGAGCCTAAAACGACAGCAGGAATTCCTTGCCCCGGAAATACTGTGTCTCCTACGAGGTATAAATTAGCAAAAGGTGGATTATTTGGTGTCATAAAGAGCAAATTCGACCGAACCGAATGTGAAATTCCTCCAACAAAACCATTTTTACGTTTCGTATAAAATTCAAACGTATTAGGAGTGCCGTCTAGTGGATAAAGTTTATTTGCCGCTCTAAACTCAGGAAATGCGAAGTCAAACTCTTCTAGTATAAAACTGGTTGTAAGTTCTTTCTTTTTTTTATAAGCATCTTTACTCAAAGCTCGCCATTCATTTGGATTTGTGTGTGTAGAAATTGTCACAGTTCTAAATCCTTCCGGCGCTCTCTCTCGATCTTGTGCATGAGAGAAAGATACAAAAAAAGCCTGTGCGTCACAATTAGGGATTTTATTTCGACTGTGAATCTGATAATAGAGTGAAGGTAATTCTATAGAAGATTCTATCGCAAAATAAATAGTAAACGCACCTGGAGCAACTTTGTATTTTTTTGATTGCGAAAGAAAATACTTTTGTATTTCTCCTTCCGTAATTTCTGCCATATTCCAAATCGTTAAATTGGAAACAATTCCTTTAGATTTATAGACATTTCCTTTTTCTGAAATTACTTCATAGTAATTTTTCTTACGGGTAATAGATATTACCTTTTCTTTTAAAACAATGTCTCCATTCAACTCTTTGAATTTATTTAAAACTAATTCAGCAGGCTTATACATTCCACCTAGCGGATAATAAGTTTCAGCCGGATAAGCAAGTCCCATTGCCGCAGTAAGCATTGGCGCCATATCGGATCGACTCTGAGTAGTAATTAACAATTGCTCATCAATAAATTTACGAAAAGGAAGACTATTTATTCTAAAATTTCCCATTTCTTTTGATACAGATTTAAAGAGTTCGGGTATCATTTGAACCTTATTCAAATTATTCCATTTCATTAAAGAAACAAGATCAAAAACACTTCGAGGCGGAATTTTTTTATTTTGATCAATGAATTCCCACGCAAGTTTCTCTAGTGTAAATATTTTTTCCCAGAACTGATTCATTTTATTTTCCGGAAAATGGTAATTTACCTCTTCTAGCCATTTTTCAGAATTTGAATAGCGTGTAATAACTGCATTGCCCATTTTAACAATCATACCGGGATCAATTCGTATCAAATCAGGCTTAATTTCTAATTCGTGAAATAGCTTTCCGACAGGTTGATGAGAACTAACTCCACTAAAAGTAGTAGCCCCCACATCAAACAAAAAGTTTTTCCTGCGAAAATAAGACGCACAACCGCCAATCAGATGATGCGCTTCGAGTATAGTTACCTTCATTCCACGCTTTTGCAAAAGCGACGCAGCGGCTATTCCACCGTATCCTGCACCAATCACTATATAATCTTGCATGTAATACTCCGATGACGATTGTCAGAATGGATTATTAAAGAATAAAGCCTATTACTTCAAGCAATTTTTTTTTGTTCGCAAGAGTATGGATTTTCTTTTTTCCTCTCAGCCTAAGACTCTTAAAAAAAAATCTTGCTTTTACAAAATGGATAAATACGATTCCATTTGCTCAGGAGAAATTATGCCAGATATCAAGTATGTTTGTCTTTCCGATTTGCACTTTGGTGCACAAAATAGTCTTTTAACTAAGCTCACTTCAGATGGATTAAAGCCAAATTTTTTAGAGCCAAGTCCTGTCCTGATTTCGCTCGTAGAAAACCTCAGACTTCTAATTGAGCAAAATCAAGATAAATCGCAAAAACCAAATTTAATCCTCCTAGGGGATATTCTGGAATTAGCGTTATGCGAAACCAACGAAGCCGGAATGGTATTTGACAGATTTGTAGATTTAATTCTTCCGAAAGGCAAAGAGCTGTTTGCCAATGTATACTATATACCAGGCAATCACGATCATCATTTATGGGAAATAGCTCGCGAGTCTCAATATGTGCGATATATAGAAAGAATGGATGATAAGAATAACCTCCCACCAATGTGGCATACAACGAATATATTCATCGAGAACACACAACATCCCACTCGATGCGACTTCATGAATGGGATCATACAAAATAACGAACATTTAAAAAATTTTCATGTGCAAGTAGCCTATCCTAATTTTGGATTGCTAAATGAATCTAGCGGCAAATCAGTCTTATTCCACCATGGACATTTCTTAGAAGACATCTATACTCTAATGAGCACTGTCAAAACTTATATATTTCCCAATCAATCCATTCCCGAAGATATTTGGGATATCGAAAAAGAAAACTTTGCATGGATTGATTTTTTTTGGTCAACTATGGGCAGATCAGGGCAAGTAGGTAAGGGAGTAGAATTAATCTATGATAAAATGACAGACGAAGACAAATTTTCGGAATTGTTGCACAACATCGCAGTGAAGATTACTCAAAACATAAAAAAGAGTGAGAACGAAGCGGCAACTACATTATTCCGCAAACTCTCCCGTTTCTTTATTCGATTCATTCCCGGACGTAAAATAGAAAAAATTGTTTATGCCTTTTTACGAGTTACACTGGGAACAATTGCAAAGCATGAGCGCACAGATAATAGTGGAAGTCTTTCGCAAGAAATGAGAGACAAACTTAACCACTATCTGGACAAAGTTTTATTTAGACAAATCAGTAGAGAACGAAAGGACAAAGCTCCGAAGGAAATCCAATTTGTGTTCGGGCATACTCATAAGCCTTTCGTAGAACCTATGGCTAATCCCCATTATGCAAAGCCGGTTCAAGTAGTAAATACAGGCGGTTGGGTTGTTGATACCGTTGATCGAAAAGAAACCTACGGTGGAGCAGTTATTTTAATTGATGAGAATCTAAATATTGCTCCTGTTCAAATGTATAGAGAATGCTATCAACTAAGGGCGGCTAAGGTCTGTATACTTCCTAATACAGTTGAAAACGAATTCTCGATTCGAATCTCTAAATTGATTTCAGAAAATCAAAAATCGCTTCAATCATTTTCTGAAACTGTAGATAAAGAAATAGATTTACGCATTATAAATTTAAAAGCGAAAATAGAGAAGTAAGGATAACGGCTGTCATTCCCGAAATTTTTTATCGGGAATCTCAAGGTATTGAGATCCCCGATATCGCTCAATGTCATTAAGATAAGAGTTTTTCACCACGAAGAGCACGAAGTTCACGAAGGGGTTTATGAAGAAATCCTGTCTTTTCTTCGTGTTCTTCGTGCCCTTCGTGGTGAAATTTTTCTTAGTTTTCCTTAACTTAATGACATTGCCCGATATCGCTTGGCGATAGTGGATGCAGAAGTATCGCATCGGGTGGAATTTCGGGGATGACAAAGTAAAAATGGAGAGAGTGTTTATGTATGAAGCGGTGATTATTGGTAGTGGCTTTGGAGGCGGGATTAATGCCTGTCGTTTGAGTAAAAAATGGCCTGGCGGCAAAGTGTTAGTATTCGAGCGAGGGAAGCGTTACCCGATGTATTCTTTTGCAAGAACTCCGCATGAAATGTCTAAGAACTTTTGGAATATTCCATCCGAGACTAAGGGCGGTAATCCGCAGGATGAAGAAACAAAAGGATTATTCGATATTCGCAATTTCAAACGGATGGATGCTGTGATTTCCGCTGGACTTGGCGGAGGTTCTCTGATTTACGCAAACGTTTTCTTAGAGCCTCCGGATTGGGTTTTCAATGAACGCTGGCCTGAGACTTGTAAAAAAGAAAAGCTACAACCTTATTACAAAGTTGCAAAAGAGGTATTAGGCGCAAGACCCATTCCGACTAACGATGATCCTAGAAGAAAAATAAAACGCACAGAAAGATTTCAACAAGTCGCAAAAGAAATGGGGCACAATTCTCAGTTGCTCGACTTGAATGTCTTCTTTGGAAATGATTTTCAAAAACCTACCGATATTGGAGTGCAAGAAAAAAATCGTTATGGAGCTTTACAGACTTCTTGCACCTACTGCGGAGAATGCGATGTAGGCTGCAATACTCATTCTAAAAATACACTCGACTTAAACTACCTCTATGTTGCGGAAAATGTTCATAAGGCGGAGATTCGCACCGAGCATTTAGTAAAGAAAATTATTCCTCTGGATGCAAGCGGCAAAGAAGATATAACTGCTGATGGAAAAAATGGATATAGAATTTACTTTTCAGATTTAACAAAACAGGTAAATTCTAGCAGGGACGGGTTTGTTGATACGAGAAGAATCGTATTATCCGCTGGAGCATTAGGCTCAACAGAGTTACTTTTAAAATGCAAAAACGAATTTAAAACTCTTCCTAACATTTCTTCTAAACTCGGTGAGCATTTTTCTGGAAACGGAGATTTCCTGTCTTTTGTAATCAAAGGCAAAGAAGAATCCAATCCAAACTATGGACCTGTCATTACGCAAGCCACTGATTTTAATCTATTTAAGGATCCAGATAAAAAGCGAGCCTTTGTTTTAGAAGATGCGAGCTACCCGGCATTTGCCTCTTGGGCGGCTAATTCCATTCCTACTCCATCACTTTGGAAATCTATCAAGTCAGTAGTAAAAGACATTTGGTTAAAGATTACAAAAGAAGGAAGTGCCTATGGTCGATCTGGATATATTTTTAATGACTTATTAGCAAACGATATGTCCCAAAACTCAAGCGTTCTTCTTTTTATGGGAGTGGATAATTCCAATGGAAAAATGTTTTTAAAAGACGGAGAATTAGAAATAGATTGGACCCAAGAAGAAAGCATGCCTCTATATGAAAAAATTCTAGAAGTATCAAAAAGATTTTATGAAATCACAAAGGCAAAATTTTGGTTTCCACTGTTTAATTGGAATGCAATCACAAAAGACAATGTCACAGTCCACGCCTTAGGTGGATGCGTGTTAGCCGATACTCCCGATAAAGGTGTTACTAGTGCCAACCGCAAAACTTTCGGACAAGTGTTTGGATATGAAAATCTTTTCGTTGCAGATGGAAGCATTGTTCCCACAGCAGTAGGTGCAAATCCAATCGCCACTATCAGTGCCCTATCCGAAATGGTCGCCGAGGGGATAACAGGCATTAAACCTGACTCTAGTTTGAAGTAAAGAGGTTTATCTTAGTATAAATAGAGTAATAGTGTTTGCAAAATTGGAATGCCTAAATATTGTATTCCAATCTAGGAAGGAAAAGGATGCAAATACAAAAGACTGCGATAGTAACAGGAGCAGCAGGTGGAATCGGAATCGAAACCTGCAAGCTCCTTCTTAAAAACGGATATAAATTAGCAATCATAGACAACGACGAAGAAAAACTAAAATCTCTTGTAGAGATTTTGAAAGTGGAAAGCTTACTAATAGTTTGTGATGTGAGCAAGGAAGAAAAGGTGCAAGACGCGATCAAACAAGCTATTTCAAAATTCGAGAAAATTGATGTCCTGGTTTGTTTAGCCGGCGTGATTCGCCCTGGTTTATTTGAAGAAGTCCCAATGCAGAATATTAGACTGCAAATGGAAGTAATTTCTTCGGTGCAGTCTATTTCATTCACAATTTAATTCCCCATTTCAAAAAGAATGGTAGCGGCAAAATTGTAGTAGTCTCTTCACTCGCGGGCATTGTCCCTGCACCCAAGCACAATATGTATGTCGCATCCAAATTTGCACTAAGAGGTTTACTACAAACGCTATTTTTAGAATTAAAAAAATTCAACATACAGGTAACAAACGTTATGCCAGATGCAATCCTCACACCGATGCTAAAATATACGGCAACACAAGACGCATCGCCAATGGCATATGCGAATTATCCGTTACCTCCAGAGGATGTAGCAAATGCAGTATGGAAAGGTATACAAACAGGAAAAATTGAGATATACGTCCCTTATTCGCAAGGTATATTAGCAAGACTCGCACAATTTTTTGTGGGTCTAATACCAATTATCTGGCCTACCTTCGAGAAAAAAGGATTAGAAAATAAAGAGAAATTAAAAAAATTAGGAATTCTAGATTAATCAAAATAGGAGAAATTGAAAATGAATAAACCAGTAGTAGAATTAACATTCACAGAAGAAATGAAAGGTTTCCTTACGTTAGGCGCAGAGAATTTTGAAACTGGATTTAAAGATGGCAAAGAAGCAAATCGCTTTTTTATGTTTCATTCGGAAATTACAATTAACGATGTTTTTAAATTTGATAAAACTCCATCACTCGCATCTCCGATGAAGGGATGGATAGAGTCTGACTTATTCGGTGGAAAAGTTCCGTATGAAAATGCAAATTTTAATTTGTATGTCAATACTGATAATCCGAAACATAAATTTATGAAATACAGAATCTACTTTAAAAATATAATCTCCGGTGAAGATCTTACACTCTTTGGGTTCAAAGACATAAAAGATGATCCTATATTTGATATTTGGGAAGACACAACAACTCTATTTACAAGAATTTATAAAGGTATTACCGATAGAGAGGATGATATAGACGTAATAGCAAAAGGAATTGTTAAAATTTATATGCTAGATTTTTTAAAGCAGCTAACAACGTTTAGAGTAAAAGGTGCTGATCCTGTCACAAACTTGGAAGCATTTGTAGATTTCAACAAAATGTTTCTGGGAACACTGTATGATGTGTATTCTCCAAAATTATCAGTTACAGAATAAAAATTGAAATATTTCTCCGAGGTAAAAAAATGAATCGAATTCTACTTCTCCTAGTTCTTGCCTTTACGCAGTTGTATCCAGAGGCTAATCTGAATGATGCGCAAAATGAAATCTCTATTGGCAAAGAGATAGAATATCTAGAAGTCAAAGAAGATAATCTAAATTTTGAAGCGGTGAGACTCCCAGAGAATCTCACACGTTTTAAAAAATCAGAAATTGAAACTCCTAACTTTGGACATACACTCTCTGCGTATTGGTTCAAATTCAAAGTAACGAATCATTCCAATGAAACAGATTGGTTTTATCAAATGAGATTTCCTGTAATGGATTACTTCTCTTTTTTCAGTCCCGACTCTTCAGGGAATTATATAGAAAAAAAATCAGGCGCCTATGTTCCTTTTTCAGAGCGTGATGTGGATAATCGAAACTATGTGTTTAACCTTCATTTAGAGAAAGGGGAATCCAAAGAAATATTTATCTACGCAAAGACAAGCGGAAATTTACAATTACCCTCATCCATTATTAAGAAAGATGCTTTTATAAAAGAAGATACAAATCAAAAGTTTCTCTTCGGATTTTATTTCGGTATGATGTGCGTCATTGCTGTTTATAACTTTTTCCTTTTTCTTGCAGTGAAGGATTTAAGCTATTTGTATTATGTTACCTATATTCTAAGTTTTATCTTTATTCAATTGGGTTTAAGTGGACTCGGGGCTGAGTATGTATGGCCTAATTTTTCTTGGATGACTTTGCACTATTATCCGCTATTCACAGGTGTTTCCATTGCAGGCGTAAGCTTGTTTAATAAATACTTTTTAAAGACAAAAGAAAAATTTCGAAAGAGCAATATATTCTTAAACATTTCTATTGGAATTGGAATTGTGTTAATGCTATCGACTGTTACACTGCCAACCTATTTAAGCATTCAACTTGCTGTGTCCTTGGTATTGCTTCCTATTATTGGAAGCTTTGTAATCGCTATCAGTGCTTTAAGACAAGGCTTTTCGCCTGCTAGATATTTCTTGGTTGCATTCTCGGTTTTAATTGCTGCAGTGCTAATTATTTTATTTAGATCAATCAATCTTTTACCTACTAATTTCATTACGGAATATGGAATGTATATTGGATCAGCAATTGAAGTCGTTCTACTTTCTTTTGCGTTAGCCGATAGAATTAACATTTTGAAGAGGGAAAAAGAAGCAGCACAAAAAGAGGCTTTAATATTACAAACTCAATTAACAGAGTCTTACGCGCGTTTTGTGCCAAAAGAGTTTTTAGTGATACTCAGTAAAGATTCGATTCTAGATGTTAAACTAGGAGACCAAGTATTAAAGAATATGTCTATCATGTTTGCCGATATCCGCTCCTTTACAACTCTCTCCGAGAAAATGGCGCCCAAGGAAAATTTTAATTTTATAAACTCCTACCTGAAACGCATGAGTCCGATCATTAAGGATAACGGTGGTTATATTGATAAATTCATGGGTGACGGCATAATGGCGTTATTCAGTGGATCTGCGGATAACGCCATTAAGGCGGCAGTGGATATGCAAAAATATTTAATCCATTACAATATAGATAGAGAATATAGAGGTTATAAAGCAATAGACGTAGGTATTGGGGTTAATACTGGTATGCTTATGCTCGGTGCAATCGGCGGAGAAAATAGAATGGAAGGAACTGTCATATCTGATACTGTAAATCTTGCTTCTCGTATTGAGAGTCTAACAAAAACCTATGGTGTCAAAATTGCAACTAGTGAGTGGACATTTAATTCTCTTGCAAATAAAGATCAATACTTACATAGATTCCTAGATAGAGTGAAAGTAAAAGGTAAAAATGAGCCCGTCATTATCTATGAAATATTTGATGGAGACACCCCTGAGAGCATTGACTTGAAAGCAAAAACCATGCAGGATTATAATCAGGGAATCAAACTTTATTACGATAAAAAATTTGAAGAATGTCGTCCCTATTTTCAAAATGTTTTGCAGACAAATTCAAACGATAAAGTAGCTGAGATGTATATTCAAAGATCTCATTATAGTAATCGCAGCTCGGATTGGGATGGATCCGAGAGAATGCTGGAAAAATAAGAAAGTTTAAAAAGTCATTGCAGTCCCCAGGGAATCGTTAAGTATTCTCTGGCTCAACAATTTTTACAGCGGCATATAGCATTATGCCGCTAATAAGAATATCAACAAAAACCATGATGACCATCATCTTCGAACTAGTAATAAGCCAGGTCATTGCGCCTTTCAAAAAAATTCCTAGAATAGAAAGATTTACAAGGGAAATCAAAATCCAAAATTTTTTTTTCTTTTTAGTATCTACTAAGGGAAAAGATTTCAAGTAAGTGAATGCTGAAAAAAAAGAAAATAGAGTCTGAAAGAAAAATCCAAAAATAGGAGCCGTCGAATAAAAGCCTTGTTCTGGATGAGAAGAATCAAAATTTAAAAGCGGTCCTAACTTCAGAGAAGCCAAAGAAATGAAAACAGGAAGGTCAGCATCATGAACAATTAAATCCAAACACCAATGACCAAAAACTCCTAAAAAAACAGCTAGGAAAATTCCATTGATTCGCTTCCATACCTTAAAAAACAAAGCGAAAATAAGTGCGATTAGGAGTGCGCCCAAAAAAGAATGAGAGACAATCTGCTGAAATAAAATCATATCGCCAATGTATTGAAACGGAGAATTTATCTTCATAGCCTCAATTGGCTCTGATAGTGAGATTAGATTCAAATTCAAAATCACCCATACTATTTCAACGGCTTCACTAGCTAAGAGTAATATCCAAAAAGGAATTTCTTTAAACTTCGATTTGATTATAAATGCACTTGATAGATGCCCGGCTGCTGTCATAAAAAATTCCTCAGTGAAAACTAAAAAAAATTTATACTTTACTAGTATACAAGGTATAATATTATTTATCTGTTTTTTCAAACAATTAATAAATAGATATGTTTTTTTAGAAACAGGAATTTTAATCTTGTTTTAAAAAAATCCATATAGCTTAAAGGATATTATGAAATATATTCTAATCACTGGAATCAATTCAGGAATCGGAGAAGCAACCTGCGAAGCCTTGCTTCAAAAAGGCTATCATGTATTCGGATCAGTTCGCGATAAAAAAAACGCAGATTCACTCAAAGAAAAATTAGGCACAAATTTTACTCCACTCCTATTTGATATTACAGATGAAGCTGGTATTGAAAAAGCTGTCTTTGTTGTAAAATCTAAGCTTGGCAGTGATGGATTAGCTGCTTTAGTAAATAACGCGGGCATCGTAGTCTCAGGAGCACTCAAAGATTTATCCATATCTGAATTCAAAAAACAGTTAGATGTAAATCTAGTTGGAACGTTTGCAGTGACAAAGGCATTTCTGCCGCTACTCGGTGCAGATAAAAATACATCATTCAAGCCTGGGCGGATAATCAATATTAGCTCTTTAAGCGGTATACGAACAGTGCCCTTTCTTGCCGCCTACTCAATATCCAAACATGGAATGGAAGCATTTACAGACGGTCTTAGGAGAGAATTGATGTTATACGGAATTGATGTAATTGGAATTCTTCCTGGTTCAGTCAATACATCTCTGATTGCGAAATTGGAATCAGGAATTGACGAGGCTTCTAAAAATTCTGATTATGCGCCAATGCTTAAAAGGTTTAAAGAATTAAATGAGGCTAAGGTCAAAGAGGGTGTTCCCATTTCAAAAGTAGTCAATACAATCATCAACGCCATTGAAAATCCAAATCCAAAAACAAAATACTTTCTCAGAACTAGCTTTTTTATTGGATTTTCTTTTTCCCGCCTTACTTCCTACAAGATTATTTGATAGAATTATAGCAAAAAAATTAGGAATACTAAAATGAGAATGATTAACACAATGCTTTTTACAAAGACTACTTTTCTCCGATTCATTTACGTGAATTTATTTTTAATCTGCGCATTACCCATGTTTGCCTCCGATGAGTTAGAAGTTATTTCTCTAAAAGAAGAAAATCAATCATATGATATAGCAAAGCAAGCGCGAGTCTTTGTAGATGATAAGGGTTCGTATTCCTTTGAACAAATTAAATCTCTTCCTGAATCAAGTTTTCAACCACATAAGAATTTTAATTTTGGATTGTCTAAGAAAACTTATTGGATAAAAATGCAAATTCAATCCCTAAGTGTAGACCAAGATTGGTTACTCGAAGTTGCCCACCCTGTTCTAGATCATGTAGATTTATTCACACCACAAGTTGATGGAACCTATACAACAACATTTTACGGAGATACTCTACCCTTTTACGATCGTCATTTTAAACATAGAACTTTTTTATTCGAACTCCCCTTAAAAACAAATGACCCTAAAACTTTTTATTTAAGAGTAAGCTCGGAAAGCACTATTTCCATTCCTATGAAAATTTGGAATGAAAAAGCAATGACCGAGCACAAATCCGATGAGCAAATTCTATTTGGCCTTTACTATGGATTAATTCTAGCAATGGCTTTGTATAACTTATTCTTATTCATCTATGTGAAAGATTTAAGTTATTTCTTTTACGTCATGTATATTGTTTCGTTTGGACTTTTGCAAATGAGTTTAAATGGATTAGCATTTCAATATGTCTGGCCAAATTCTACTTGGCTTGCAAGTTACGCCCCCACTTTTTTAATCCCGTTTTCTGTTTCCTTCATCATTCAGTTCACAAGATACTTTATATTATCCGCCAAGAACTCACCGCGCATGGATAAATTTTTCAACGTCTGGGTTTGGTTAGGGATGATTTTGACGGTGAATGCAATGGTAGTAAGCATATCCTCTATATTGTGGATAATAGTTGCCTACATTCTTTTCGGACTTCCATTCATGATTGGAACTGCAATCTACGTCTGGAGAAAAGGATATAAACCTGCCGCCTATTACTTAATTTCTTGGTCTGCTTTTTTTATTGGTGGTCTTCTCTATAGTTTTAAATCCCTCGGTATACTTCCAAATATTTTTATAACGACATACGGAATACAAATCGGTGGGGCAATGGAAGTTATCCTCCTCTCAATTGCACTCGCAGCAAGAATCAACATGATGAAGAAAGAAAAAGAAGATGCACAGAAGTATGCAATTGAAATGCAAACCCTGCTTGCAAATTCCTACGCTCGCTTTGTTCCAAAGCAATTTTTATCGAATCTTGGAAAAGATTCCATTCTAGATGTAAAACTAGGAGATCAAATTTCAAAAGAAATGACTGTGATGTTTGCGGACATTCGTTCCTTCACAGACTTATCCGAAAAAATGACTCCTGAGCAAAATTTTAATTTTATCAATTCCTACTTAGGAAGGATGAGTCCGATCATTCAGAATAATCATGGTTACATTGATAAATTCATGGGTGACGGCATAATGGCGTTATTCGATGGAACCCCAGACAATGCATTGAATGCGGCAATACAAATGCAAAAGCATATTCTAGTTTACAATCTTCATAGAAACAAACAGGGGTATGAACAAATTAAAATTGGTATAGGAATGCACACCGGCAGACTCATGTTAGGCGCAATCGGTGGAATAGAAAGAATGGAAGGAACTGTAATTTCTGATTCAGTAAATCTTGGATCAAGAATTGAGGGTCTCACAAAAATCTATGGAATCAAAATAGCAATAAGTGAAAAAACATTTTTAAACCTGAATAATCCGAATAATTTTCACTTTCGCTTTCTAGATCGGGTGCAAGTAAAAGGCAAGAAACAAGCAATCTCCATATACGAAGCATTTGACGGTGACACAGAAACTAGCTTCGAATTAAAATTTAAAACTATGTCAACCTATGAAATAGGAATCGAGTTTTATTACAGAAAACAATTCAAAGAAGCCAAAGAATGTTTTCTGGAAGTACTCAAAACGAATCCAAGCGATAAGGTTTCAAATATTTATCTGCAGCGTGCAGATTATTATCTTGTCCATGATATTGAAGATAACTGGGATGGCATATCAGTATTAACCGAAAAGTAAATCCAACAGACAGCTAAGTTATTTTTCACTCAGAGTAGAAACACCTTTCCAATCGTCTAGATTTTTCAAAAGATTCTCTACTCGTTCTAAAAATAACTTGGCTGCTTTGTCTTCCTTAGTGATTGTGAGGACTTTTTCAAATAAAGTCTTTGCCTCAGAAAAGTTTCCCGCATAAAATAGAGTAACCCCTTTCTCGTAATCGCCTCTAGTAGCAAGCTTATCTTTTAAAATCTCTTCTGGATAATAATCTAAAATCTCATACACAACAACAGGAGTAGTCTTACCCTTTACAATTACATTATCAAGTAGTCGATACTTGTATTTGTTCTTTTCATGCGTCTTATTCAGAGTATCCTCACTGATAATAATTCCAACTCCATATTGCTTGGTCATACTTTCGAGTCTAGAAGAAAGATTTACCGCATCCGAAATCACAGTGGTATCCATTCTCTTGTCTTCTCCCACAGTTCCTAGCATCAACTCGCCCGTGTGAATCCCAATCCCAATAGAAATTGGTGGATAACCTTGATTAGCTCTGTGCCCGTTGTATTTCTTAATTCCTTCCATCATTTGAATCGAAGCTTTTATCGCGTCATCTGCATTGCGAGGGAACAGTGCCATGATAGCATCTCCAATGTATTTGTCGATGAAGCCATTATTCTCTCGAATATTCGGTCCCATTCTTTTCAAATAAGAATTAATAAAATTAAAATTCTCTTCGGGTGTCATCTTCTCAGATAGCTCGGTAAATGAGCGTATGTCGCTAAACAAAACAGACATCTCTTTTCGAATCTGATCGCCAAGTTTTACATCTACAATGCTTTCTCTGTTTAAGAAGCGTAAAAATTCCTCTGGCACAAAACGCTGATAAGCCGCATTGAGTTCGGACATATTGGAGTAGAGCCTAGCATTTTCAATCGAAATGGCTGCTTGCGAGGACAGTAGGTTAAGTATTCTTAGCCGCTCTTTTGTAAAAGCACCTGTAGAAACTTTATTTTCTAAATACAATACTCCGACTACTTTACCCTGTGTCATGAGTGGTGTGCATATGACCGACCTTGGCTTTGCTGTTTGGATGTATGCATCTCCTCCATACTTAGAATCAGAAATCGCATCATCTAGAACCACATTCTCCTTCGAACGAATCACAAAAAAGATCATGCTTGTGGGGCAAATCAGTGTTGTTCCATCAATGGAAATGGATTGCAATATTTGAGAATCACGACCTGATTCAGCAATCGCCTCTGCATAGAATTTCTTTTTAGATTCTAAAATCAGAATTCCTCTATCTGCTCCAGCGTTTTGTAAAAGTGTGCTCATTAGACTTCGAAGCAATTTATCTAATACGATTTCTCCCGAAATAGATTGAGAAGCCTTCATCACAGAAGCTAAATCAAATGCCTCATTCGAATTCTTTGTTACTGAGGTTGATGCTATGTTCGTAGTTGGAGAACTGCTAATCGTTGTATGAGCAAATGTAGTCGCACCACCTACTTTAGTTTCAGGTCGTTTTAGTTGAACTCCTATGTAGGTAACTTCCATTTGCCGCATCTTTGCTACCGCTCCCCATATATTGTAAGCATTGTAGGAATTCATAAAATAAGGGGCAGCCAACATCTTTCTTCCTTTCCCAAGATAAAACTTTCCTGCTAGCTCAGAGCAAATCGCTTCATCGTTTGGAAATCCTTTTGCTTTCGAAAGCTCTACCGCCTTATCGTAATTAACCTCTGCCTTATCGGAATCATTTTCCAATCTTCCTTGTTCGGCTAAAAGTAAGTAGTATCGATGCTCATGGTTGACGGGCGCATTGTCACAATAGAATTTCATTTTCTTGAGATTAGATTTGAATTTTCGATATAAACTTCCGGACGATTTTTTAATGAAACTAGAAATGAGAAGTGCTTCGTAAAAATAGAACAAAGGAACATTTATCGTTGATAAATCGTTATCAATGAATTTTCTAAATTTTGCCGCTTGCTCTAATCCATATTGGTATTTACCAAAAAGAAAAGAGAGCATCACTTCCATTAAATAAAAATATCCAATCGATGCGTTGTCGTGTTGTGCTTCTAACTTTGGTAAATCTCTTTTCGGATCAAAGACTTCTCCGCTTAAAATCGAAGGATCATCTACTTTTCCGAGTAGATTTTCATTCATCTGATACAGGGAAGCTATTAAATAGTAGGCGGACTCTTGGCGCATACTTTTTACTTTTTTTAAATAGACCGCAAACTCTTTGTTTAACTGAGAAAGCTCTTTACCACTATAAAACGAATTGCGCAAGTAATTGTTAATGGAGAAACCGCCATAAGTCAAATCTCCATTTTGAAGACAAACCTTGTAAGCCTCTAGAAAGTTTTTTGTATTAACGTGCAAACTTTCTTTCCAATGAATTCCAAATATATTCATTATAGTAAGAATGCTACCATACTGCTTAGGGTTCGGATACTTCTCATATATCTCAAGGCAAGCTTGGCACATACGATAGCCTACATCAATTTTATTTAAAATTCCACATAGAATGATAATATATGCACCGAGAAGTGGCGAAGTAAGATCGGAAATTCCTTTTTTAAAAGTAATATCAAGTCCCTTAAAAAGCAACATAGGATTTAGATCGGGCATAGTTAAATACGCAGATCCACCGATAATTAGCATCAATTCAAATCCCGCATAATATGCCTTATCCGTCATTGTAGGAAGCTTATCCATATTCATGATTTTCTTATCTGAATATTTTAGAATGGATTTAACAAGACCGAGTCCAACTAGCAGCTTATTTGGATTACGCGGAAACTTAAGACCTAGTTCATCGAGCATAGGAAAGGAAGATTGGATTGCTTCTCTTAATTTGTTTTGAGCAATGAGGGATCTTATCTTGACTGTATAAATTCTTGTTTTATCTAAGACATCCTTACAATGAGGCAATGATATTTCAACTAACGCTTCACAATCTTCGTATCGTGTGTCAATATAGGATGCTTCTGCCATTTCAAAATAAAGTTGGAACAATAAATCATAATTTTCTTTCCACTGTTCGTTATTTGCGTCTAGAACATCTTCTTTCTTGATAGGCTGGTCTAAGAGTTCTAAGGCTAATCTTGCATAGCCTATAGCGGTTTCATAAGCCGCGGAGGCTTTGGCTTTGCTACAAGCTCTCAAGTTTAGATTCGCCAACTTGATCTGATCCTCTTTCTTTGAATGAACGATTCCCTGGTTGATATGATTTACTATATCAAATAGATTGTCTTCCAATCCTTCCTCTGTTGCATTCTCTAAAAGAAAACTTCCAATCTCGAAATGGACCTTAGATTTCTCTTCTAACGGTATAAGTGTATAAGCCGCTTGTTGAATTCGGTCATGTAAAAATTTGAATTCGGTTACTCCTTCATACTTAATATCTAACTCTAAGAATTTATAATTCTCATTGGTTGGCTGAACAAGTCCTGACTGAATGGCTTCATGAATTTTCTTTAGAATGTTCTCCTTCTCTTCGTGAGCAATAAGAGCTACACCCTCTAATGAAAAGCGATTTCCAATACAAGATGCGATTCTTAAATAATATTGCACTTGCTCGGATAATTTTTGAATTTTTGAAGTCATTAACTCAACAACGTTATCCGAAATGTTAAGATCTTTTATTTTCTCTAAATCCCATTTCCAGGGTTTATAGCCTTCTTTAGAATTAAATTCTGGATCGAAAACTAAATACTCCTCGTTATAAAGTGACTTCAAAAACTCATTTGTAAAAAATGGATTTCCACCAGTCTTATCTTGGATCAGAGCCGCCAACTCTCGCACATTTGCTTTTTCCATTCGGAGGGTATCTGCTATTAGCTCCTCTGTGTTTTCTTTAGAAAGTGGATTTAATTTTATTTCAGGAATTTCGGGAATAATATCAGAATCTTCACTCTTAAAACTTTCTCGGACTTCTTTCATGGAAAGTTTGAGCGGATGAGCGTCATTCACCTCATTGTCCCTGTAAGCGCCTATGATAAAAATACAGGATTGATCTCCCTGACTCAATGTTTCTATCAATTTCAAAGAAGCAGAATCAGCCCACTGTAAATCATCGAGAAATAGCGCTAGAGGGTGCTCTGGTTTAGCAAATACACTGATGAATCTCTGAAAACCCTCAAAGAAACGATTCTGTGTTTCACTCGGACCGAGTTCGGGTAATGCTGGTTGTTCTCCGATGACCAATTCAAGCTCTTTGATTACATCTGTGATAACAGCACCATTGTTTCCTAGCTCGCGCAAAATCTTATTCTTCCACGACTTGAGTTCCTCTTCCGGCTCACTTAGCAGTTGACGGACAAGTTCTTGAAATGCTTTTAGAATTGCAAAATAAGGAATATTCTTTTGTAATTGATCGAATTTTCCGGAGATATAATAGCCACGTCTTTTGGTAATCGACTTAAATAGTTCTTGGACTAATACCGATTTGCCTATACCGGAATAGCCACTTACTAGCATAATTGGAATTTGACGGGTAACAGCTATTGACCTACGACGGAAATTATCTATGTATTGATCAAAATGACCTAATAACCACTCTACTTCTTTTTCCCTACCGTAGAGTTTTTGTGGAATATTAAATTCTTGGCTAACATCAAATTTACCCAATGGGAAAAAATCAATCTTCGATTTTTTCTTCATTTGATCTAGACATTCTTCTAAGTCTTTGATTAAACCAACAGAACTCTGATAACGATCTTCTGCATTCTTCGCAAGCAGCTTACTTATAATAGCCGCAACTTGTTCTGGAATCTTTTTGTTGATACTAGATACTAATCTTGGCTCTTGGGTAATAATCGAGTGAATGAACTCAAGAGGATCTTCTGAGTAGAAAGGCATTTCATTGGTAAGTAGTTCAAAGAAACTAACGCCTAACGAGTAGTAGTCGGTGCGATAGTCTAAAGAGCGATTCATTCTTCCTGTCTGTTCGGGAGATATATACGGCAAAGTCCCTTCTAGAGAGCTAGGATTTTTGATAACAGGATTTTCTTTGTTTAGATATGTAGCGATACCAAAGTCAATGATTTGTATTTTTTTGTCAGAAACGTTAAACGTTATATTGGAAGGATTTATATCTTTGTGAATAATTCTTGCTGCGTGAATTTGTCCTAAGATACGTGCGCATTGAATTGCAATTTCTAGAAATTCAATCAATTCGAGATTGGTTCCCGAATACATTTTCCGAAGAGATTCGGCTCCTCTATCTTC
Source organism: Leptospiraceae bacterium (assembly GCA_016708435.1). Classification (NCBI taxonomy): domain Bacteria; kingdom Pseudomonadati; phylum Spirochaetota; class Leptospiria; order Leptospirales; family Leptospiraceae; species Leptospiraceae bacterium. Next base: position 212,801 of record JADJFV010000036.1, read on the forward strand.
TAAGACTAGCACAACTGAGTTTCCATCTCTTTCTAATGCATAAGCTTTGACCACTCCATCGGTTGTGAGTTTAGATAGAACTTCGTATTCTTGTTTGAATTGCTTTATTTCGTCTGGACTAGGATATTCCTGTGAAATTTTCTTTATGATGACAGGGGCTTGGTCTGTTATCCGTTTGCCCCTAAAAATTCTGGAGTTTACACTTTCATAAATCTGTTCTTCAATCTTAAATCCACCAATTTGAATCATAGAATTCCCTTTTTAAAAAAAATTTTCGAGAAAAATCCGTATTTACCCATTGACCATTTTTAAATCAATGAGATTTCTATAGCTCTATCATTAGCATATAGTTTTAATATCAGTCAAGAAATATATAGCCATCTAAGAGTTTTTTCTCAATTTTTTACTTTGTGAACAATAATTCTTTTTCACTTGACAACGAATTGACTACAAGTGAAATATCCGCGTATTCCTTTCTCGATAATACAAAAACATTTAAGGAAATTATTTATGCCAGCAACAAAAGAACCCGTCAACATACAATTTACTGAAGAAATGAAAGGCTATCTTAGTTTTTCGGACAAAGCATTAGATTATAAGGAGTGCTTTGATGCAGGAAAAAAAGAAGACAATTACTTTATGTTTCACCTAACTATTATTATTCCCGACGTCGATTTTTTTGTAAACGATCCAAAAGAAACAGGAATGGCGGAAGGATATGTAGAATGTCCCAAATGGGGCGGGAAATTCAATGTGGAGAAAGGTGTCTTCAATTGTTTTGTAGATGTGGATGCTCCCATTCAGAATACAAAGAATATGTTCTATCGACTCTTCTTTAAGGATAATAATGGAAAACTCCTTACAATGTCTGGTCATAAGATTGTGAAAAATGATAGTGGCATTGATATCTGGAAAGACACTACAACCTTATACACTCGAATCTATGAAGGTCATATCGAAGAGAAAGCAGAGAAGACTGCAAAGCTTGTAGCAACTGGAATTTTAGAAATCTACATCAAAGATTTTGCCAAGCAAATGACTACAATCAAATCAAATGGTAAAACTTTTGCTGAGCGCGAAAGGGCTGTTACCCAATTCGGAAAATTATTTTTAGGAAATCTCTGGGATGTTTACAAGCCAAATATTAAAAACGCAGAGCCTGAGATTTGGAATGCAAGGGAAATTTCAATGTTTACTCTCGAAGGTGTAAAAGAAGGAACTATCAGCACTCATCCAATAACAACGGGAGACAAACTAGGTATTAGCCTCACTCGCTTTTTAAAAAAAGAATCAGACGATGTAATCTTACTCTCACATGGTCTTACTACTTCGACAGATATGTATATCATGCCGGAGCACAATAATCTTGTAAATTTTCTACATGCAAATGGATATGGAGATATATGGTCGCTTGACTGGAGAGGAAGTATGCGCCATAGCTATAATCTTTTTCCTCATAGGTTTAATCTAGACGATGTCGCCTTATACGACTTACCCGCTGCGATTGCAGAAATCAGAAAGCATATCGGTCCTAAGAAAAGAATTCACGCCATTGTGCACTGTGTTGGATCGATTACTTTTATGATGAGCCTTTTCGCAAAGAAAATTGACGGTATCACAAGTGTAATTTCAAACAGTGTTTCCCTTACTCCGCGCGTTGCTACTTGGTCAAAAATAAAATTAGCCGTTGCTCCTTTTGCAATAGAATATATCCTGCGGTTTCCGAATGTGAATCCAAGGTCTTATTACAATCCCGGTCCTGCTCTTGGAAAAGTTCTTTCTAAAGCAGTCAGTCTATTTCATGGAGAATGCAATAACCAAGCCTGTCATATGCTCAGTATGATGTGGGGAACTGGATTTCCCGCTTGTTATGAGCATTCACAGCTATCTCCTATTACCCACGATAGAGTCGGAGATTTATTTGGCGCTACTTCCATGAACTACCATAGGCATATTCGTAGAATGGTTCGTAAAGGAGTCGCTGTAAAATACCAAATCGAAAATGCGCGTTACAGCGATTTGCCGAATGACTACCTAGACAATGCGGCTACTATTGATACTCCGATACTTTTTATGACTGGTGATAAAAACAGAGTCTTTAGCGATTCCAATATTGTGACATACGACACCTTAAAGAAAATTAAACCAGAAAATAAAAATGAATTATTTATCGCCAAAGGATACGGTCATCAGGATACTCTCATGGGAAAGAATGTGGATAAGGACATTTTTCCCCGATTTCTAGAATTTTTAAAGAAGCAGAAATAGAAGAGATTCTATTTTTCCTTCATCGCTTTCAGTGCTTTTTCTAATTCATTTACTCTGGCACGGAGGTCTGGAAGTTTACGATAAATCGCGAGACTCTTTGTGTATTCACCAAATGGTTGCAGTGGAGTTCCGGCATATACTCCCGATTTTTTTACATCATTCGAAACGCCAGGACGCATCCCCATGATTACATCATCAACGATTGTAAGATGATCTAAGATTCCGCACTGTCCACTTGTCATGACTCTATTTCCAATCTTAGTAGATCCTGCTACAATGAATCCAGCGGTTAATGCGCAGTCTTCGCCAATTTCAACGTTATGCGCTACATGACAGAGATTGTCGAACTTGGTTCCACGTTTGATTCGCGTCTCTGTATAAGCGGCTCTGTCGATGCAACAGTTTGCTCCTACATGCACATCGTCTTCCAATACTACAATTCCAGTTTGCGGAATACGGTAATAGCGTCTATCATTTCCAAATGCAAATCCAAATCCTTCACTTCCAATGACAGTTCCACTTTTGACATACACACGTTTGCCCAAGATACAGTCATAACCAATCACAGCGTTTGGATAAATAACACAATCCTCTCCTAGCTTTGCTCCGGATTCGACAATTGCTCCAGCAAGAAGAACAGTTCTCTCACCTAACACTACATTTGCCCCAACTACTACATTGGGTCCAATCATACAAGAATCAGGAATGGTCGCAGATTCATGAATGACAGCGCTTACATGACGTTTGCCCCATTCAGAGGTAAATAAATCTCTGTCAGCGTATTTTTGTTTTAATGCAGCATGAGCAACAGCTACGTTTTTAGTTAAGAATACCGCCTCTAGTCCATAGGTGCGAATTTCTTCGATAAATTCTTTATTGGTTACAACGGCTGAGGGTTTGTTTTCCCTTAGAAAAGGAAGAAAACTTTTATTGTCCACAAAAACAAGAGCACCTGTCTTGCCGACTTCGACAGGAGATATGACGGTTATCGTTGTATCTCCATCTAATGATTCCAGAATTCCTGCTGGTTGGAATAGAGATATAATTTCACTGGCTTTTAATTTCATGTATACTTTTTCTTAAATAGAATCTATACAGACAAGAAAAATCTTTATCATTAGAAAAAATTCCTATCTCAAAAAACATTGTCATAACAAACGATAAAAAGTGGAATGAAGGATAATTCGATGAAGATTGCAATCATTGGAGACGTTCATGGATTTTGGAATGAACGAGATACAGAGTATTTTAATGGCTCCGATTACGATTATATTTTATTCACAGGGGATTTTAGAAGTTATACGGAAAGTGAATCGAGTGTTGCGAAGCGGATTTCTAGTATCACGAAAAAATCCTTTCTGATACCGGGAAATACGGACACAAGCAATCTATTCCAATCAGCAGGAGAGATATTTCAAAATAATTTTCTAATCAAAGGCTTTCAACTAAATCAAAATAAAAAACTAGAACGAATGAAACATTCCCTGGGTAAAATCCAATTATCCGCTTACGAGACTCATACACTCTCTACTGAAAATTGCAAATTAAACCTAATTGTTCTGCGTCCCTTTGCGATGGGGGTAAATTTAAGTTATGCACCAATTCTAAAGAAAAGATTTGGAATAGAAAGCCTGCAAGACTCAAAGGACAGATACATACAAATCATAGACGAAGGCAAAGAAGAGGCAATCATCTTTCTCGGTCATAATGGTCCTTTTGGTTTAGGAAGTGAACCTAATAGTTTATGGAGTTCTGATTTTACAAAAGAGCCACTTGACTGGGGGGATAGCGACTATCGATTTGCTATCGACTATGCAAAGAGCAAAGGCAATAAAGTATTAGCCGCTATTGCCGGACATATGCACCATCGAGTTAAACACAAAAACTTGGAACGTAATTGGCTTACCCAAATCGAAAATACTAATTATATAAATGCAGCCAAAGTTCCAAGGATATTTAAAAGAGACGATAAGACTTTGCATCATCATATAGAATTAATCATAAACGAAGATTTAAAAACAACTGTAAGAGAAATCTTAGTAGAATAGGATCAGAGATGGTGCAAAGGTAAGAAAAATTCCTATGTGCAATCAAACTAGTCTTTTCGTCCACGATTGTAATTAATTTTAATTAGAAGAAATAACGATAAGTAAGCGCCGAGGAAAATAACGATTAGATTCACATTGGAAAGTTGAATCGTGCCTAGCTTAGGCGACATGAGCCACATGATGATATCACGCACGAAAGTTTGTAAAGAGGCGAGAATTAAAATGGCACCGAGACCAGAAATCACAATCGCTCCTACAAATCCTCCAATGATTTCTTTTTTGAGATAAAAATAAAAATACCAGGCAACTACAGTAGAGATGCCAACGATAAAAATAATATCTACTAGTATGGTTAATGGTTCAGACGTTGTTGCTAAAAATATTTGCTGCATAAAAATACTGATAAATCAAAGGGAAATTTTGCCAATTAAAATAAAAACTTGTTCTCTAAGTTGGAGTTTTTTGTAACTATTCAGTGTGTTTTGCCATGGTTCAACAAGCTAATTAGGAAGTTATTGCTCACTATAAACGCCGGCACTTTTCTTCCTTTGTGTCCTTTGCGTATACTCAATGTCATTAAGATAAGAATTTTTTTACCATACTTCGGCAAGGCTCAGCATAAACTCCGAGCACGAAGTTCACGAAGGTATGGAATCAAATTCCTTTTCTTTTCTTCGTGTTCGACGTTTATACTGAGTTTATCGAAGTATGCCCTTCGTGATTAATCTTTCTTCTATCTTTCTTCACTTAATGACATTGACCTGCTCGCCTCTAGATTAATATTTCTCAACATATTCAATCAATTCATTCATATTATAATAATAAAATGGAAGAGTTCTGGATTGAAAAATCATATTTGTGTGTTGGATAATCGGGAGTTGACTCTTGGTCTGTTCTAATTTTTCTTTTTCAGGAAGAATTAATTTTGCCATTTGATCATTCAAAGAAGAAATCTCTTTGTGTAATTCCTTTTTATCAGAGTCAGGATTTTTAAACTTACTTTGCAATTCTTTTTTTTGAATGGCAAGGGGATTCGTGTGATCTAAAAACTTTTCAGGCGAATAGACAGTATCTCTAAGTTTTAATTCTAATTCCTTCTCATCAATATCAGGAACTGGAAACCATTCTGTCTTATTCAGATGCATCGTAGCACTGGCTACTTCGTAAGGGGCTGCTTCAATCTTAAAAAATTCTTTTATAATATGCTCGGATACTTCCTCGTATCTCCCTCCTCCTTTTCCATGAATAAAAAAGTCAGTCATAAAAAGTCTCATGAACATAGTAAGAGTAACCGCTTTGGGCAGTATACAGGCATTATCCACTGAATCTTCCACTCGCATCACGTTTCTTTTTTTTGTGATCGGGTCTAGTATCCAGAAAGGCATTTCTCCCGATACAAGATTGGGAATCGGCTGTGCATGATTTTTAATTTTATGCTCTTTACGATAATCAATCAGGGATTGATTGTAAACTTGCATAAACTCATCTAGATGCTTCCTGATTTTTTCAACCAAAACTTTAAAAGAATGTAATTTGACCAACTCACTTACATTGATTCTATAGATATGAATCTTTCTAGATTGGTAAAATTCTTCTCGTATGATTTCATTTACTTCAAATAGATATTGGTGCGTTTTTAAAAGTTCTAACTTACGATTTAAAATACTTACGAATTCTTTTTGTATAGTAGGACTTATAAAATATTTCGCTTCTTCTATTTGACTCTGGATAATACTTGTTAACTCTTTTCTGTCTTCTTCACTGAGAGTTGTCTGCGAATACACTCTATTATCCTTGTCTTTCAAGTGCAAAGTTTTTAAATGAGCAAAACCAGTTTCCAGTCTTTCGGGGTAGGCATAAGACATTTCGAACTGGTCGGTATCTACTACTATATGAAGCGGCAAACCTTTCGTTAACTCTGCAATTTTATGAATGAGTAAGTCTTTAAATAGGATTCCGGGATGTTGAAACTCAGGTTGATGTCCATTGGCGATAATCGGTTTCTTACTGAAATCTATCTGAAATTTTTCTGATAAAAAATTTCTAGTTTCTTCTTTTAGTTTTTTAAATTCATCCGCTTCAAATCCCTTTGGTATGAAGACCAATTCTTTGTGTTTTAAGATACTCTCTGTCAGCTTAGGAAAATCTTTTTCGTTGCAAATAACTTCTTTAATTTCATTCATCTTTGTGCCTAGACTAACTTAGTCGTAATCATCTATCAGGTGTCAACAAACAACAAAAAAAGGTAAAAGAAAAACTTTCTTGAATTGGCAGGGATTTTTAAAAAGAATGTCCTTTGTGATAGGAAGATGGTTTCTCAATCTAGTTTGCATTTTGTTTTTTTTACAGTGTGCGGCATTTCAGAAAACTGTAAAGATTACACCCGCAGCATTCGAATACCAATCGATTGCGGAAAATTATTTTGCGAGAGGAGACGAAAAACCCTTTCCCCTGACTGTGCAAAAAGGGAATAATCTATATAATTCGACAACGCTAGACGGAAGATATCTTTTTTATACGACAGACCATTCCGGAAATTATGATATCTGGTTTAGAGATTTGCGCTCGGCGATTATTGTGCCCGTAACCGCTCATCCCGCCGCAGAATACAAACCCGCCATTAGCCCTGACGGAAAAAAACTTCTCTTCGTGTCAGAAGAAAACGATTCCGCAGGCGACATCGTTTTAGTCAGTATCAATCCTTCAAGTTTCATAGACAATTATTTAGCAGGCGAAAAAAGCATCATCGAAGAAAAAACATTTCTTACTAATCCAAACTTTGCAGATCCAAAGAAACGAGACAGCTCAGTCGATACAGATCCCGCCTGGGCACCCGACGGTAAACGAGTCGTATTCGCAAGTGATCGATTCTCCCCTGGTCTACAAAACTTAGTTTTACTAGATATTGCCAATCCAACTAAGATGACTCAACTTACAAAGAACGGAGCGGCTTCTCCACAGTTCTCTCTCGACGGGAAAACGATTGTTTATCTCTCTTTTCAGGATACCAGAGAAGGAGAAATTTACCAGCTTCATTTGGATAGTGGCAAGGAAGAGCGGCTAACCAATGATAGCTTTATGAATTTCTCCCCTTCTCTTTCGCCTGACGGTAAATTTCTATACTTTACATCCATAAGACGCGATACCAATCAAAATGGCTCTTTAGAGCTAAGCGACAATAGCCTCATCATCAAGCTAGACTTAACGACTAAAGAAGAAAAGATTCTAACAACAGATTCTGTTTCCATTTTTGATACAAAGTTTTCTTTCTTCAATAAAGGAAGCATTTTATACTCTGCGGCTTTATACAATACAATCAATATCTACTTTATCCCCGAATCCGGTCCGATTCCTAGAAAGTCAAATATAGACGAGCAATTTAACTTTGCCCTTCGAATTAAAAAGACACAGGATAATTATACTTTGGCGCTCGATTCTTTAAAACTATTCTTTGAATCAGATCCACTCTTTCCAATTTATAATGCAAAAGTAAAAGACGTAAAAGCCGAATTTCACTTGGACAAAGGAAGAACCAAAGAAGCAAAGGTCATTCTAGACGAAATGCTTTCGCATGAGAATGATCCAAAGAACGCCCTTTCTTATGCGTTGGCAGTAAGAAGACAAAATCGCGTGACAGGCAAACTTTCAGATAAAATTCTTTTTGATTATTACAATTCCCTTTTACCTAAGAATACAGACAAACAAGTATTAGCTTCTATCCTAAAACTAGTTGGAGGCGAAAAAGAAAAAGCAAAGGATTTTTCAGAGGCAAAGAACCACTACGAAACAATCCTTAAAATCTACCCGGATTATTTTGAAAGAAGAGAAGTAAAACGTAAGCTCGCCAAATTGGAATTTGCCGCTAATTCTCAAATCATTCCAGAAAGATACTTTGAACTATTAAACGATCCATCTACTAGCGTAGAAGATTTAAGATTAATTCTATCTGATTTAGAAGCAAAAATTTCGGGAGACAAAAATTATATCCAAAGAATTGAATACACAACACAGCTTTTAGAAAAAAACAAACTCAAAGAAAAATCCAAACTCTTATTTGAACTTGTCACCTATATCCAATCAAAAGCATTGAGTGAAGGAAAGAAATTCAAAGAAAGCAATGCGGCTATTGACAGTTATCTCGAACCAGTACGAAAAAATCCGGACTGTGATGTAAATCCTTTCTGTCAAAAATTTGTATTATGCGCAAAAAATCCAATTTGCCTAAAGAGTCATCTCTTAAAATCGAAAAACTTTGAAGGACTCGGAACAGTTGCGAGTTCTTTTGATGAACTCAGAGTATTTCTCGAAAACTACGATCCCGATTTAGGAGTAGAATTAAACAAATCAGAAATTGAAAAAACATTTCGCTACTATGAAAACAAAGCCCGAGACCACGAAGCGCGCGGAAATAGCAGTAAAGAAAATAGAATTCATCTAAGAGACGCCGCTTTCCACTACTTCTTCAATGTGGAAAATATGTATTTGCTCAAAGAGAAAAATCTATTCGTAGAGGATTTATACAAAGACTATGCAGTTTACTACCAGAGAAAAATGGTAGACTCAATCTTCAATTATGCGCAAAAGCAAGCACAGGATAACAAAGATAATCTCCTCGAAAAATTAAATGTATTGGGAGAAGGCAAATTAAACGTATTCGGTCGCGCGACTCTTTTTCTTTCGAGTGCACTCGACAATCGGGTCACGAATAATTTTAAATTTCTAGGTGATTTTAGAGATTTGAAACAAGAGAATATTCTCGGTAAGCCGGGAGAGCCAGACGATGCACTCAAAATCCTAGATGCACATTTCACACTCGGTAGACCGCGCTCAAGACCAGTCTTATACCTTGCGTCGCTGTATGGATACTCGTATTATTTAATCAACAAATCTTTGATTTACGAAACGCATTTCCGAGAGACTAACACAATGACAGCCGCTCGCAAGGAATCAATCCTACGCGATTTAAGAAATGCAGAGAACGAATTAAAATGGATTATATTTGCAGACCCACAATATGCAGACGCTCATCAGCTACTCGGTTGGCTTTATCAATACATTGACATTTTTAAATCGACCAAGCCTGCCCCTGACCTTCCGAGTGATGGAGAAATTTATGCGGACATATACGCTAAGTATTTCTCCGAAAAGCATTTTGAGGAAAATATCAATCTATACAAACAAGTCTTAGATATGCTTGGAAATATTCCAAACAAGAAAGTATTATCCGATCTAAACTTAAATCTGGCTAATAACTATTTACTTCTACAGAATTTTCCTAGGGCTAAAGAGCATTATGCGAAAGTAGAGAAATACGGACAAAATATATTAGAGCAGATTCAGTTTGAAAATTACAAACAGACAGCTTTGTTTAATTACAATTATGCGCGCTCTCTCATCTCAATGGGAGAATACCAGAAGGCAATCCAATACTTAAACAAAACCGCAGATATTTACTATGATAATGAATACTATGAGGAAGTAGGAAAGAATCCAACAGGGCTTAACCAAAACAAAAAGAAAAAAGAAAAAGTAATCTACGCGGTAAACAACAAGTTGGTGCTAATCTACTCCCTAATTGGGCTTGCCGAGAGAGAAGCGGGTAATTATGTGAATGCGATCAATGCCTATAAAAAAGCACTCGCACTCAATTACAATTCTGGCTATGTAGATAATATCAATATCTATAGCTCACTTGCTCTCTGCTATCAAAAGGTAGAAAAGTATCATCTATCTGATTATTATATTTCGAAAGTAGAAGTAGAATACAAAAAATTCAAAGCAAAAGAGAGATTTAAGATTCCTTCTTTTCATAATTGGTTTTGGAATCTTATCTTGCCTGATCGAGTGCGAGTCATTGGATCGGGAAGATTCCCGGGAGAATTTGCCCCGGAAGAGCATTATCTATTAGCCCAAGGCATTAAGATTCAAAACTTAACAGAAGAAGGAGAATTTGACGAAGCAGAAAAACAAATTATTGCACGCGAGAAATTTTTAAAGGAAACAGGACTTGATAAACTCATTATCGGCGAAGAAATCATATTATCCTCTAAGTATAAAATTGGCTATGATAATTTTGTGCAGGGAAAATATGAAAAAGCTCTCAGGCATTACGATGAGTTTTTAGAATTAGTAAAGTCTAAAAAGATTAATTCAGCCAACTTCACAAAAGAAAAGAGAAAAATCTTAAAGAGAAAAAGCTTTGTTCTTTTTAAATTAGTTGAGTCCGGTGAGGTTAATTATGATACTCTGCTACCTGTGCTTCGCGATAATTTAAATGACTTGAATCAGGAGAAAAATGCTGCTACAAATGTCTGCCTCAAATCTCTCAAACAAACAAAGCAGGAAAGCGACTTAGTCAAAGTATGCGAGGATAGATTTCACAAAGAATGGTATGTATTTGATCCACTCCTAGGGCTAAGTTATTTTTATCTCGGAGAAGTATTGAATGCAAGAGGAGAATACGATTCTGCCTTTTACTATTACGGGCTTGCCATTCCACTTCTAAAAGATCCGGCAGGAATTCCTGTCGAGACAGTTGGGTTGCCGGGAGATTTATTTTTGAAAACAGAGAGGCTAAGGTTAAAAATAAATTTAGCTTCTATCTACAGGCGAATGGGAGATGAAAAACAATTTAGAGCAACGATAGGCGAAACAGAAGAGCTAGCCTTTGAATTTCAAGCAGTGGAAGATTACGCAAAAGCAAAGCTTCTCAAAGCAAAGTTCTTATATAGCAAAGCAAAGGCAAAGCAGGATTATCCACAAGTTCTACAGGAATTGGAATCAGCAGAAAGAAACATATTTAAAAGCTATTCGAGTTTAATTGAACTAGAAGATGAATTCTATCAGGAATTATACGGACTCTTTCAGGAAGTCTATTTAAAACTAGGAAACCTAAAAGAAATCCACGCCAAAGAAGAAAAACTATATAGCGTTCTACTCTTTAAGCATTTTCAAAATACGCGAGTCATCTTTGAAGAAGCAAAGCTAGAAGGTCTCAATCAATCCTTTCGAGAGTCGATTCGCAAGGATTTAGAAAACAATACCAAATACAAAACACTGGTTAATACTCGTAAGCCTGTATCTAGCTTCTTAGGCTCTAGAATTGAAATCAATGCAGAAATAGAAAGAGTAATGGGCGTTATCCAGAAATTCTTTCCTGAGAAAAAGAAATTCTTCGAAATAAAGGATTCTACTAAACCAGAAAATCTAACACAAGCTCAAGTAGTCGTTCGACTGAAACTTATTCAAAACACACTTGTGATAAACGAAATTAAGAATGGAAAAGAAAACTTTCTCTCCATTCCAATCACAACGAATTTAAAAGACAGTTTGACGTCCTATTTCGCAAAAGAAATTTCCAAAAACCAGACAAAAGAAATTACAATCATTCCAGACAAACAACTGGCAGAGTTTGACTTTGGCTCTTTAAACATAGACAACGAAAAACTAGCCAATCTGGTTACTCTCAATTATGCGTTCACGATGCGTCAGGTAAATCCGGCAACTCATAAGAATATACAATTGACTCATATCATAAACACAACCGAAGAAAAAGAGACAGCCGACAAATTAGAAAACGGGAGATTGTTAGAAACCAAAAACACCAAGAAACTAGGTCCGCTTTTAAACGACTCTGATATTTTAAATACAAAAATCAATTATGCGAATGGAAATATATTTAGCCCGAGCAGAAAAGGCTTTCTCAACCTAAAAGAATTTGCCGAAAAAGAAGCGAGCCTTTCTCTCGTGATCTTGAATCAATCTAAGTTTGATGATAAATCCTTTTTTAGAACGATAGCCGCTCTAGATGTAATCCAATCTACAGGAGTTCCCTTAGTCCTACTCGGAGGAGAAAACAAGCTTAATCCGCAAGAGTTAAATTCCTATAACGCAATCAAGAATCAGACTGCAAAGCATGTAGGTTTTCACTCTGATTTATTTACAAAATCAATTCCAAAAGAATACAACCTTGTCAAAGCAGAAGCATTCAAATGGGAAAGAAAAAAGAAATACAGAGAAGCTTTGCAGTATTTTCTAGAAGCGGATACTCTAGTTAGCCGTTTAAGCAAAGAAGAAAAATTAGAATCAGACTTAAACCTGGCTAGAATTAAATCAAAGGCGATTCCAAAGACGAAGCGTTTTGTTTTTTATGAAAGGCTTATTAAAAAATATGAAAATGCGAAACCAGAAAAGATCATGATCTATGAAGCCTTACTACATCAGTGTTATATCAATTACTCGAACGCGTATTGCAGAGACCATTTCAAAAATTTCTATCGTGTTTTGAAGTCCGCGACCGAGTTGGATGCGGAAACAATTGAGCGCAGTAAGATTTTGGTAAATTTTTATATTCAAATCAACAACGGTGCAATTCAAAATTTAGAAAAGAATTACCAAAACTTTTTAAAGACAGTTTCGTTTGATGATCTATTTTTATTCCATGAAGACATGAGTCGTTTCTTTCTAAAAAACTTTATTTTAGAAAAAGCAGAATTTCACTCAAAGCAGTTATCCAGACAGGCTACAGACAGAGAAGAAAAATTTGTTGCAAGTGATTTAGAAAATGAAATAGAGCTTCAATCGTTCTTCACAATGCGGACAAAAGAGATTAACCTCTCCGAAGTATCTGAAGCCATTTACAAAGATGGGATCCAAAAAGACTGGGTGGCGGTAGATAAAAAAATCAAACTACTTGATAGAAAATCCTATGACGATGTGCTCATCAAATATAGACAGAGACTTTTTTCTATCTGGAAAAACATTCATTCTGGATCAGAAATTAATCCTCTCCAATTGATTTCAGAAACTACATCTACCGGCAAATCACTATACTCCATTCTAAGTCACACAGATAGATCATTGCTTTTTCATTTACTACTCAACTCTATCCAATACCAGTCAGGAACAGAGGTTAATACTGTGTTTGACGCATTCTTGGATTTACAAAAAGAAGAATCCCGCAAATTACAAAACTACTATATGCAAATGTCATGGGCGGAAGAATTATTTAATCGAGGCGATTATGCAAATGCAGAAAAATATCTTATCCGCTTGGAGCCAGATCTTGCCAATTTCTATTACGATAGAGATTTACAAAAAAGATTTCATCTGGCAAAATTTAAAATCATTTCCTTAAATACAGAATCATCTAAGAAACTACAGGCTCCAAATACGACAGTGCTGGATTCGGATACAGACTGGTATCCGTATTACAAAGAGGCGGCTGCTACTGATATTAAAAAGTTTGTTCCGATGCTCAATCAAATCCTAGTGGCTAAGAATGATAAGCCGTATGACGGACTCAACCGAAGAGAATTTTTAGATTTAATTACTTATTTAGAGCTACTTGCCTTTCGCTCTAATAGCTCGGAAGTATTCCTGGATTTGGCATTTTACCGAGACAAAGTAGAAGATGCAAATCGACTCCGAGGAGAAATGACTACCTTTGCAGAATTACCACAAGCGGAGGCTATTGCTGATTTGCTGCTAAAGAAAGTTCCAAAGGGACAGGAATTTATCGCGGTAGTCAACTTTGGTCTTCAAACCTTTTCCATCAAGATAGAAAATGGAAAATCAAATGGGGAAGAAGCATTTAAAGATTATAGAGCAGTCAAAAATGATATCTATACCTATCATAAACAGGTCAGAAAAAAAGGAACGGGACTTTTGCTAAAAGATTACCTAGAGCCAAAGTTTAGAAATAAAATCCTGCTAAGTAAAAATAAACTCTCGTATCTTTATCTCAGTTCTTTTTATATAAAGGCTCCACTTGAATTAAAAGAAGAGGATAATTTCTATATTGTGCAAAATCCAAGTCTACTTGTAAAAAGAGATATTCAAAAATCCTCTGAGTATTTCAAAGAAAACTACTCCCTTAAAAAATTCAAAGACATTTCAGTGGATAACAAAGAGTTGTCAAAGCTAGAAGACTTAGAAATCAAAGAGCAAAAAGGAAATACAAGTCCGGTTTATATTTCCGGCGAAAAACTAAATCTTTCGAGTAACACAGAGCTACAATTCGGGAAAAATCCACTCTATAATCTACGCTCGGAATATCGAAAAGGGGTATGGTTCTTATCTAATTCAGACCTTTACAAAACATCCTTTTATAAAGATGATATCAATATCTCACTCAACTACTTGGACAAAATCCACAACGGTCCCGGCGTATTCTCCCTGGGCGAACAAAGAAGCCCCGCCAATATTCTATTCATGAAATCCCTTTTCCAAAAAACAGAATTGCAAACCGGCATCAAAACAAGATTCATCGAAGCCCTAAAAACGGTTAAAGCCCGTTACCCGCAAGAAGTAAACTGGAACGGCTACAGGCTATATACCAACACATTCTTAGAAGAATAATACGCATTTGCCGAAGAGTCTTTGCATTTAGAGGATAAGGTAGAATGTTTAAAGATTACCGCCGATGAACACCGATAAAAGATACGATTACTTAGATTAGAGTTGTTGCATAAATAAAGAAATGCCATGGTGAGAACAAAACAATAGCAAAGCACCCGTTTGTTAAGATGACGAACTAAGTTGTCACCCCCGAGTTTTTTTATCGGGGGTCTCAATAAGTTGAGATTCCAGATATCGCTTGGCGGTTTTGTGAGCGAAGCGAAAGGGTGGAAATTCGGGAATGACAGGCTAACGTTCGTAGCCTGTCTAATCCATACAGTAAAGAAAATGTATCCTTTCCTTTGACTTTGTTAAGAACAAGATAACAATTTACTAAAACCAAAAAGCGCATGTCCATTTATCAATCTTAGTAGGAAGAATGCTATCAAAGATACTATCAAATATACTCAAAAACGTTTGTAAGTATCTTTGATGCATCGGATGGGCTAACTTTGCATCTCGCATTTCAAATATTTGAATATACTTAATAAAGTTGTTGCTAGAAAAAGAAAGAACTAGTCAATTAAGATTAGTAATAAAACAATCGGGAAAAGAAATGATAGAAATAAAAATCAATGACCCAGAGATTGAAAAAATTTACACTTCCTCAGAAGAAATTTTAACCTTGCTAAGAGGAATCGCAAATAAAGAACTGCAAGTTGTTCCTGCTACAAAATCAAATGTTTTAGGAATTACAAAAATCAAAGAGGTTCTGCAAACGTATTTCAATGACAAACCGGTTAACAAGGCATATCTTTTTGGATCGTATGCTAGAGGGGAAGCAAAAGTAGAGAGCGATATAGACTTGTTAGTCGAACTAGACTACACTTCCAAAATCGGAACTTTATTTTTTCGTATGACTAGCGACTTAGAGGTATTATTCGCTAAAAAGGTAGATTTACTTTCCTCCGAGGCAATCACCGAAGCCATTAAAGAATCTGTGTTTAAAGAAAGAGTGTTAGTGTATGAAAGAAAAAATTAGTGATAAGTTAAGAATTGAACATGCAATGCAAGCGATCCAAGAAATATTTTCTTATACTATCGGAAAGACATATCAAGAATTCCAAGATGACTCAATGTTAAAAAGTGCCTGTATGCACCAATTCAGTATAATCGGTGATGCCTTTGCTAATTTATCTCCCACAACTAAAAACGAATTTAACACCGTCGATTGGAAAGGCTATATTGGTTTAAGAATCAAAGTTGTGCATGTTTATTTTGGAATTGATTATAAAATTATCTGGAACGTTATTTCAGAAGAGCTATCTGGTCTCTATGCAGAACTAAGTGTGATTAACGATAAGTTGCTGCTGTAACGAAAAGGAAGCGATGGAACTACTCTACCTTTGGATTGAAGATTACAAAAACATACATCACCGGGGATTTAACTTTAGCCCGAAGTATAGGTTTGAGTTTACTCCAACAAAATACCAAGATGAAGCAAACAAAAAAAATATAACAGAAGGGGATTTATTTCAATTAGATCGGAACGGAAATAGGATTTTGAAAGAAAGCTCTACATCAAACCAAAACAATTCGATCTATGAAAATTTCTTTACCCCTTCACAAGAAGTAAAAAATGCTTGGAAAAATCTAAAAGATAAATCAGGAAAACCAAACCATTTCGGCATGATTATCAATGTTACAGCCATCGTTGGCAGGAATGGTGCAGGTAAGAGTAATTTACGATAGGTATGCATTCCACCGTTACCGAGTGATAGAAATGATCGACAAACGAAAGCGTTACCCCGACAGCAGAATACAAGAATTAGCCCAACTCACCGGTCAAACTCCTATGCAAGTAAAGAAAGATTTATTTGGAGAATATTTATTCGAAAAAGCTGACGGACAAAAAGAATTAGATTTATCCAAACGCCCCCTCTCCAAAATCACACGCGACATTGCAGAAGAGTTGGGATTAATCTAACAACAGAGGCAAAATGACATTATTCAACAAAAAATACAGAATCGAATCAGTACGAAGAGACGGTTGGGATTATGCGGATAATGGTTATTATTTCGTGACCATATGCACGAAGGATAGGGAGCATTTTTTTGGGGAGATTGAGAATGGGGAAATGATTTTATCGGAAATGGGATTGATTGCAAAGAATATGTGGTCTGAAATTCCAGAACATTTTCCTCACGCTGAATTGGATGAATTCACTGTAATGCCAAATCATATACATGGATTGCTGTATTTATCTGGATATGAAAAATCAAAGAAGACAGAATCAGAAATATCACGATCAAACAAGACGCGATTCATCGCGTCTTAAAAACAGAAGAGCAAAACATATTAAAAACAAATTATTTATCCCGTAATTTCCAATGGCAACCCCGATTCCATGATCACATCCTTCGAGACGAAATAGAGTTATACAATGTGCGAAATTATATTGCAAACAATCCAAGAAATTGGTATGGTGATGAATTCTATGAGAAAGCAGCTTAATCCTCCAAACTCACGCGCGACATTGCAGAAGAAGTGGGGTTAATCTAAACTTCACTGAAACTTTCTACTATCAATCTCTTCTTTTAAAATTCGAATTGCTTCTAGTTCGCCGTTTATAGTAGCCAAATCCAGTGGAGTATTATCGTTCTTATTCTTAACTTCTAATTCTGCTTTGTGTTTGATTAATAGTTTAATCATGTCAAGATAACCATAACTAGCCGCATAGTGAAGAGCGGTGCGATCGTAATCGTCTTTTTTATTGACTTCGGCTCCGGCTAAAATCAAAGCTTCGACTATCGCAGTATGACCATTTTGCGCTGCATACAGAAGTGCGGAGTTACTCGAATAATCCACAGTCGTCGGCTTAACACCATTAGCCAATAGGTAGTCAACAATGTCTTTGTATCCAAACATAGATGCAAACATTAAGGCATTGCACTCCAACTCATCTGTCGCATTGATATCCGCCCCGGCGGCAAGTGCTTGTTTCATTCCCTCTAAATTATTTTGACTAGCAGAAAACACAAAGTCTTCATTCGGCTCAGAGAATAAGGATGTAGTAAGAATAAGAATTTGGATTAAAATAATTGAAAATTTCATAAGGATATTCCTCTTTGTGTCAATTCCGAAACTTGTTCTTATCATAGATCAATTTTCGCAGGGTTATAGTTTTCTTGACTCGCACCAGTTCAATTGATAATCACAGGGCTTTAATGATACCAAATCTTTTATCTGTGTTCATCACCCTTCGCTCCAAGTATTCGCGACCAGCGCCTTCGCATGGTAATCTTTAAAAGTTATCTATTTTTCTCTTGAATTTAAGAAACTTGATTCAAGTATATCCAATTATGATTAAACTGCAAGAACAAATTCAATCCCAAGCCGAGAGCATAATCGATAAGGAAGAAGCTCTACTCATTCTAGAAGGAAAATCTAATTTACTAGATACCCTATATAGAGCAAACATAGAGCGAGAAAAATATTTTTCTAAAAAAGTGAGAATTCATATTTTAGATAATATTAAAAATGGCAATTGTCCTGAAGACTGCGGATACTGTGCACAGAGAAAAAATGCAAACTCAGGTGTGCAATCGTATTCCCTTAAACCAGAAGAAGAAATTCTTGCAGATGCAAAATTGGCAAAAGAGAATGGCGCCTATCGTTTCTGTATAGTCACAGCAGGCACAGGACCAAATGAAATTCTAATCGATAAACTCTCAAGCACCATTGATAAAATTACTCGCGAGCTTGGAATGCGTGTTTGCCTCTCAGCGGGATCTTTAGACAAAGCAAAGACTCAAAAACTAAAGCAAGCTGGTCTTGATAGATACAATCATAATTTGAATACTTCCGAATCTCATTATGGTGATATTTGCACAACTCATATATTTCAAGATAGACTCGATACTCTCGAATTAGTAAAAAATTCTGATATCGGAATTTGCAGTGGACTCATTGTAGGTATGGGTGAAAGTTATAGAGACTTAGTGGATGTAGCATTCACGTTGAAACGACTCAGAGTGATTTCTATACCGGTTAATTTCTTTATTCCTGTTGCAGGTCATGCTATTAAAAATCCAAATCCTCTAACCCCGGAACTTTGTTTACGCATACTTGCTGTTTTCCGCTTAGTCAACCCTGACTCGGAAATTCGAATTGGTGCAGGAAGGGAAGGACATCTTAAGAGTCTACAAGCCATGGGACTTTTTGCGGCTAATTCTGTCTTTGCCTCTGGATATTTGAACGTTAAGGGAAGCGAAGTCAACCAGACAATTGAAATGATCCGTGATGCTGGATTCGAGCCGGAACTAGAAGAAGGAAAACTCCCAGAAGACCTTGTTTCTACTCCTCATCTCTATGCAAAAGACAATATAGAAAATCTCTACAAATACAAAAAATAACAAAAGCAAGAGAAATTTTAAAAAATCACTTGCTCGTTTTTTTTCCATTTGCTTACCTGTGATTGAAACCAGTTTGCTAAGCAAATGGAAAAGGGAGATAAATAATGGATTTAGTAGAATTAACAAAAACTGTTCAAGATGCAATTGATAAAGGTGCTACTTCAGTAGAACAAATTCACAGACAGATTGCCAACATGCCACTCGATTTTCTTGCAAGAATTGAACAACTAGAAGCACCTGTAAATCAGGCAAAAGAATTTCAAGATAAGACCATTGGTAGTATCTATGAAACTATTCACAACATCAATGCTAAAGCAGGCGAAATTGCGAATGAACTTCTCGCAAAAATGAATCCTGATAGCACAACAACAACTACTACAAAGTAACTAAATATTAAAAAGGTGAATTTAAACCTCACCTTTTTTCTTTACAGCTAACACCTGTATGCCACAAAAAACAAAACGATTTCCATATATAGTATTAAGTCTAATTTTATTTATCCTCTGCATTCTAATTGTAGTTTTATTTTCGTCAAATGGATTCATTAGAGGATTTTTAGGTGATGCAGTGATTGTGGTATTACTTTACACCCTTCTAAAATCAATAAAAGACTTTGATTCTCTATTGCTCAGTGTAGGAATAACGTTATTTGCCTACGCTATCGAAATATCCCAATACTTTAAAATCATTCCTTTATTAGGATTTCAGGAAAACTTTTTTACTCGAATCGTATTTGGTTCTGTCTTTGATCCACTCGATCTGATTGCCTATACAATCGGTGGACTCCTTGCCTATTTTCTAGATAAGAATATGATTAAAAAAATATGATTTTTTTATTTACAATATACCATGAAAATGTTTTAGTTTAGGGCAGAAAGAATTTCAGATGGAATCATTCATGGAATCATGCAGTTAGATAAGAAAGCAAAATAGAATTATAAGGAGCAAGAAATGGAAGAAGAATCAGATTATGGAATTGAAGTAAGTAAATTTAAAAATTATGTATTAATTACTTTTATCAATTACCAAAAGCTAGATCTTTACAATGCGAGAGATCTTGTAGAAGTGTTTAAAGTTCAAAATGAAAATGGGTCAGAGGATTTATTAATCGATATGTCACCAATCAATTATATAGATTCAAGTGGACTTGGCTCTCTTGCAACACAAGGAATGTATCTTTCTAAAAAAAACAAAAGGTTAAATCTTGTTTCTATAACAAGTGGTGTTTCGCACTTATTCAAAGCAAGTGGATTCGAAAAAATGTTTAAGATATATCCAGATAAAAGTTCTGTATAATGAAGTTATAATTGCAAAATCTTTAAAAACGCCGAATCCATATTTTCCGCTGCCGGCTTCTCTGCTGGATTAAAATGAGAAACGGCAGCTTCGAAATGTTCAATGGATGACTCAATGTATTCATTGATACATTCAATCTTTTTTTCTTCTGCAAATTCATATCCACTTCTCTTACGTTCAAGGAGTATCTGAACCTCTGATTTTACTTTTTCATCTGTAACAAGTTCGTTTAGTAAAATCTCGAACTCCATTGGTGGCGCAACGTTTTTTAGTTCGACCCATTTACAAGCAAGGAGAGGTCTTAGGACATAGAAATACTTTTTTGTTTTTACAAGGTCACGCTTCAAATATTCTTTGTAATTTCGAGAAGCCATATGCAGATAATGGTAAATAGTCGCAATGGGAGAAAAATATTCTTCTGCAATATCCGCAAAGATTTCGTAGAACTTTTCATTCTTCTTGTATACGATCGGAGATTTAAGCCACTCAAATAAAACTGGATTTGATTTGTTCATGAGAAAAAATGACTTTCGTAAATCCCATCCGCTATAGTCCATCAAATCCTCAATCGGTATTTCGATTACATCCCTTCTTGGAAGCACCGTCAAATACCAATTTACCTCATTCTTATAAATGAATCTCACATCGTAATCACTATCAAGTGACTCAAATCCCCAGGCACGAGAGCCTGACTCTACAGCATAGAGGATTTCTACATTTTGCTCTTTTTCGATTTCGGCGAGCTTGGTTTGGATTTTTTGTTGGATTTGTGGGTTTATCATGGTGAGTGTATTTATTTGTATTGCGAAGAAAAAACACAATTCCTTTTTAGTCTACCTTAGTTCTAGCGAATTAGTTGGATCGGCTGATTATAAACGAATTCAACGCCTATTCAATCACCATTTACTTTATAATTATACTCATTTGAGTTATAAGCCTGTAATAGATTATTTTCGCCAAGAAGAGGCAAGCCAGGAATACAAAGTATTATCTAAAATTGCAGAAATACGCAATTTTGAAAGGAATTGCAGAAACCTATCTCAAGCAAGGTAACTTCAAAAAATAGCAGAATACAGAGAACTTTTAAAATTTTCAAATCACAATCCAAGACGCAAAAAAAGATACTCCTGAACTCTGGGAAGAATCAATCATTGATTCGTTGTTTAGTTTATGCGAGCCATGAAGAAAGAATGCACTTGAAAGGCTTGTATTCCTCACGTCTTAGAAATATCGAATATAGAACAATTCGATTAGATAAATGTTTTCTTAAGAAAAATTCTCTTTCCGTAGAAGTCATTGGAAAAGGAAACCATTCTCGATTAGTTCCTTTTCCGCTCGATGTTTACCAATACGCATTAAAAAAATATAAAGGCAAAGTATTTTTATTCGAAACAGCAAACGGGAAACCAATGTCTAGAATAACTCTACAGGCTTTAATTCGTAGCGCAAGAAAGAGAGTAGGATTAAATTTTACAGCAAGAACTTTACGCAAGTCTGGACACAATTATTTAAGAGAACGTTTTCCAAAAGTTCCAACAGATCAATGGTGTTCAGAAATGGGACATACACCATCTGTCCAGGAAACTCATTATAATGTGCATAGTAAAAGAACTAAGAAAGTTTACTCAACAGTAAACCGTGAAATCAATTCTAAAATAAAAAGTTAGAGCAAAACGAAATGCAAAATCTAAAGCAGCTTAAAGAGGATAATACCATCGTCTCCCATTATCTAAAGTTTCTCCAGTCACTTCAGACGAAAACATTTTGTTTGCATATTAAAAATATTCGTAATCAAGAAATCGAAATGTATAATGCTATGCTTAAAAAATGAAACTGAAATGAAAGCACTTAGGGAGAAACACAATATTAGCCGTGTCGTTTTTCAAATTACCTTCAAAAATCCTTCTCACTATCATAAATTCAAAAGCAAAATTATTTATTCAGAGTGGCAATTTTCGATTTAGCATCAACAAATTGTAGGAGAAATGAAATGGAAATTATAACAGAAATTTAAAAACTCACAAACTTAAATTCATGGACAACTAACGATCTTACTGATTTAGTAAAACATTCAATGACTAGACCTGCATATAAAAATTTTGATATATCGAATTTTGAAAATTTTTTTAAGTCGATAGGCGATAGAGGAAAGATAAAATGGAACTAACACTTACAGACACACAACCAGAAAAACAACCGATTGAATACAACGAGCAATCTTTATTATCCGCTAGACAACAGAACGCAAGTCATTATTTGCAATCTCAAATCAAAGCTTTATTGTGAATAAAAATACATCTCCTATTATCCGAGTTTGCCGCTACTGCAATTTTTGGAGTCAACTTAAATCGAATCCCTCCACCGGATTTTGTCAAAATGCGAATAGTGCAGTAAATAGAATGCTCATGGAAGAATCATCAACCTGTGATGAATTCAGAATTTTGAAAGTGGAGATTAAGAAATGAAATATTTTTACACTAAGCAAGAATTGTTTTATGATTTGGCTTATCTTTTACAAAACTTAGAGCAAACAAATTTTTCTAAAGATTCAGAAAAAGAAAGAACTTTTGAAATTATACAAAAGAAGGAATTAGGAAAGATAATTCCTGATCCAGTCTTAATCAATGCAAAATCAAAAGAAATTGAAGTAACAATATTTAATTATTTTCTATTAAGAAGCAATAAAGTATCAGAAGCGAAATTTGTTAAAAATTTAAAACGAAAATCATTGAACTAAAGAATTTAGTTCAATCAGAAATTGAAAGAAGTGCAACCGGATTTAATGCCCGGCGTGAAAGTGAAAAAATGCATTGCCCTTTGGGGCAAAATCAGTAAACCCCGAGCGGTAGCTCGAAACATTTAATAGGAATTCAAAATCTAAAGGAGATTTTAACATGATAGTAGGACAATTAGAACCAAAGAAGAACAAGGAAACCGGAAAAGTATTTTTTGATTTATCTATGAACATTCCGTTCTTAGGCAAACAAAGTTTTTTTGTTGTGGCTAACGACAAAAAGACGGCTGAAAATTCACCGGACTATAAAGTATTTTGTGGCGGTAACGTATCGGGCGCGATTTGGAAAAAAATTTCTAACGCTGGCGAGGAATATCATTCAGGCTCTGTATTCTGTTTAGGAATGCCATTGAACCGACTACACTTTGCAATTTTTAAAACTAAAGACGAAACAAAAAAAGACGAAAGCGGAAATCCTATTCGCGTTGTAGTGATTAGCGAAGGCGAACGAAAAGACGGCAATGCAGAAGATCAA